>CALHCC010000103.1 GCA_937930675.1 uncultured Flavobacteriaceae bacterium | reverse complement strand
TAAGAAAAAACGATGGTTTACGCAATGTGTATGTGAGATTGATTACGCTTCAAAATCAACAAAAACTACAATTTACGTATCGCAACAAAACAAATGATGTTGTAAAAAACTATACTTTTCAAGAGGCTTTTGCAGAAATAGAGAATTTATTGATGCATACATTTAGAGCAGCTATTGTTTTTACATTGCCAGAAGATGTGCAAGTGTTTGTTTCTAAAAAGAAAGCAATCACGTTAAAAAAAGTTGCTCCTAGTTTTACAAACAAGCTGCCAGATACACATGATAGACCTAAAGAAAAAAGAGCAGCTAATAAAGATTACTTGTTTTATTTAGGAGTTACAGATAAAGAAGGAAACGTAATTCCTAAAATGGCTGATAAATACAAACAGATAAATAAGTATTTAGAGATTATTGAAAGTTTGATGAAAGAGGCAAAGTTGCCCAAGCATATTCAAATTGTAGATATGGGATCTGGGAAAGGTTATTTAACATTTGCTTTGTACGATTATTTAAAAAACGAACGAAACAAAGAAGTTTCTATTACCGGGATTGAATTACGCGATGGTTTGGTTTCTTATTGCAATGCGATGGCAGAAAAATGCGGTTTTGAAGGATTGCGTTTTGAGAACAAATTAATTCAAGAATACGATAACAAAAAAATAGATATTTTAATAGCCTTACATGCTTGTGATACAGCTACGGATGATGCTATTGCTAAAGGAATTGTAGCCAATGCTGGTTTGGTTATTTGTGCTCCATGTTGTCATAAACAGGTACGTCAGCAAGTAAAAGGAATAGTGCAGGAGAGTCCTTTGTTAAAATATGGGATTTTTAAAGAACGTCAGTTCGAAATGGTTACAGATACCATAAGAGCTTTAATTTTAGAAAAGCATCAGTACAGTACTAAGGTTTTTGAGTTTATTTCTAATGAACATACACGTAAAAATGTAATGTTGGTAGGTGCTAAAAACAACAAAAAAGTAGATAAAGAGCAAATTAATCGTACAATTACAGATTTAAAAAAGCAATATCAAATAGCATATCATTATTTAGAAAAACAAGTGTAGCGTGTTTTTAAACCTAAACACAGAACGAATATTTAGTTTTAAAGCTTTATTTTTTTTCGTTTACTTTTTAGAAACCATTCATTTAAATCTAGTTTTATAACTTTATTATTGTCTAATTTAGGAACTATAAATAATTTCATTTCTGTAATATTGATGAAACTACTGTAAAGAGTTCCAGATGCTTTTTCGTTTTCAAGATTGTAATTAGGAGGAACGGCAGCACCTCCAAGAGTGTTTCCAAAACCTAAAAAGCTAACAACTTCACCTTGCTTTAAAATATCAATTCTTTTTTGAATGGATTCGTATCGATAACAAGGATACCCTCCAGCCTCAGGCTTTGCTAATAAATAATTTGTAGCAATTAATACATTGTTTTTAATGTAGTTTAGTGTTCTTTTTCCAGCGATCCACTCTACAACCACAGCATTTCCATGTTTATCACCAAACATCATATGCCCGCTAGGAATGGCTATTTTTTCATTTTCTAAAAAATCGAGAGCCTCTTTAATTGTTTTGCAAGTTGCTAAAATTTCATCACCAATATTTCTACCATTGGGGGCATGGTAACCTTTTGGGATCGATTGTTTGGGAGTGATAGCCGCATCAAAAAACAAACCAGCTTGGTTAATTCCTCCCTGAGCAAATTTTCTCCAACCATACCAAACTCTGGCTATTTCTTTTTTAGAAGCAGGCATGTATTGTACGTATGCTTTTGTGTCTAGCCAATAATCCTCGTTATTCGCCACATAAATAGTTCCAGTTTTTTCATCAATAAAATAGACAATAGAACAGGCTTTACTGCTTATTGAAATCCCTAAAATAATGGGTAAAAGTATTTTTAAGTAATTCATACAGTTCACGTTTTATCATTTAATTTATCAAAAACAATGCTAAAATATAATTTAAAATGATGTTTTGTGTAAGTTGTTCAACGGAGCTTCACTTTGTATCTTTACTTATTACAAAACTACGTTTGTTTATGAAAGTTTTACATACTGCCGATTGGCATTTAGGGCATCGTTTGCACGAACAATCACAACAAGAAGAACAGCAATTGTTTTTAGATTGGTTAACGGACTTAATTTTAAAAGAGGCATACGATGTGCTTTTAATTTCGGGAGATGTTTTTGATACAGCTATGCCTTCTAGTCAAAGTTTAGGAATGTATTACAATTTTTTGGTAGGTTTAAATAAAACATGCTGTCAATACATCATCATTACAGGAGGAAATCACGATGCTCCAGGAACTTTAAACGCTCCTAAAGAATTGTTAAATGCATTGTCTATTTACGTAGTAGGTAAAGCTACCGAAAATATTGCTGATGAGGTTTTTAAAATAACGGTAGGTAACGAAACATTGTTTGTGGGAGCAGTTCCTTATTTAAGAGATCAAGATGTTAGAAAAGCCGTAGCAGGAGAAAGTTTTGAAGATGTAAACCAACGTTACAAAGCAGCTTTAATACATCATTACAATTGTATTTCTACTTGTATAGAAGAACAAAACACAACGAATGCTGTTGTGATTGCTATGGGACATTTGTTTGCCATTGGAGGAAGTGTGTCGGATAGTGAAAAGGATATTTCCGTTGGTAATTTAGGACATATTGGAGCAGAAAATTTTCCAGATACATTTAATTACGTGGCCTTAGGACATTTGCACAAGCCACAGAAAGTAGGAGGAAAAGAAACCATTCGGTATTCAGGTTCTCCTGTAGCTCTTAGTTTTTCGGAAATTCAATATTCAAAAAAAGTAATGGGTTTAACTATTGATCATAAACAAATACAGGATATAGAAGAAATAACAATACCGTCATTTAGAACTATTGTAAGCATTGCCGGAACTTTAGAAGCATGTGTTAAAAAATTAAAAATGCTAGCAGTAGAGGAGGATACACTGGAAACCTGGGTAGAAGTTGTTTTAGATAATGAAAGTCCTGCCTTAGAAATTGCCGAAATTAAAAAAGTAGCAGAAGACTTAAAGATTCATGTCTTAAAAATTACATTAAAAAACAAACAAGAAACAGTTGGATTAGAAACTCTGTTAGAAAATGTAAAGCAAATTAAAAAATTAAAGCCAGCAGCCATTTTTAAACAAAAATGTGAAGAACAGGGAATTGACTTTGAGGAGCATAAAGAATTATTAGATGCTTTTAACGAGGCTTTAATGATTACACAAGAACAAGAGGTTTAATTGTTTAGAATTTAATGATATGAAAATAATTAAAGTTACGCTTCAGAATATCAATTCTATTAAATCTAAAACACCTATAGAAATAGATTTTGAGCAAGAACTGTTTAAAGATGTTGGATTGTTTGCCATTACAGGAGCTACGGGAGCTGGAAAGACTACCTTATTAGATGCCATTACCATTGCTTTGTATCATCAAGTACCACGGTTTAATCATGCAACTCATAAAAAGTTAGAACATGTGGTAAGTTACGGAGCTCATCATGCGTTTTCTTCTGTAGTTTTTAACAATAACAATTGTACGTACGAGGCTTCTTGGGGGATTAGTTTGGCAACGAGTAATGGAAAAAAAAGGGCGACTCCTAAAGAAGAAGTTCGATTAAAAGATATCACCAACGAACGAATATTAGCCGAAAAAAAGGGAGAAGTTAAAATAGGGGTTGAACAAATTACGAGTTTAAGTTATCATCAGTTTTTAAGGTCGGTATTATTAGCTCAGGGAGAATTTGCAGCTTTTTTATCAGCAAAAGGACCTGACAAAGCTAAGTTATTAGAGCAGATTACAGGGGAAGATATTTACAAACGCATTGGAGAAACCATTCAACAAAGAAAGGCTTTTGAAAAAAAGCAGTTAGAAGACTTAGAAAAAACGATTGATGTTACCAATATTTTATCGGACGAGGCCTTAAAAATAAAAAAAGAAGAGTACGAGCAAATAGCTTTTAAAACAAAAGCTTTATTACATGAAGAAACATTACTTAAAGAGTGTAAAACATGGTATGCTGAGGTTAGAAAGTTGACCGTAGAAAAAGAAACGTTAGATAAAAATAAACAAGAATTAGCTGTTTTAAAACAACAACATCAAGCGGAGCTATTTTTATTGCAACAAGATGAATTGGCAGAACCTTTTAAAGAATCGTTAATTTTAAATACAAAATATGCTGCTGAATTAGCAGGTTTAGAGAAAAAAGAAATTGAGGTGGCTAATAACTTATCAAAAAGGATAAAAGTTAAAATAGCTAAGGAGGATTTATACGATAAAAAAAATGAGAATCTAGTAAATGCAGAAAATAAGTATAAAGTTTGGGCACCTAAATTAGAGCAAGTAGCCGTTTTAGAGGCAACCCTTAAAAATGAAAACATAGGTTTACTAAAACTAGATAAAGAATATAAAGCATTAATACAGAAAAACAATGTTCTTCAAAACGAAATAAAACAAAAAGAAGAACAGCAGTCTATTCTTAAAAAAGAAGAAGTACCTATGGTTGCTTTTTTAGAAAAGAATCATCAAATACCTACCATAGAAGGCGAATATGCAGCATGGCAAAATAGTTTTACAAGTTTGAAAGAACAACAAATTGTTTTTAAAAGTTTGGAGAAAGATAAACGTAAAGTATTGCAAAACTTAGCTGCGTTAACTCCTCAAAAAAAGAATTTAATTGTAAAATTAAGTTCCTTAGAGCAAGAGTATCAAGCTGTGCAAAAGTATTCAGTTTTAGTTACAGATTTTTTTAAAGAACATGATTTAGAAAGCTATTTAAAAAAGAAAGATAACGTTACGGTTTATCATCAACAATTAATCACTTTAAAAAGACTTTCGGAAGCGTATCAAAAAAATACGAAAGCTGTTCAACAAACAGAAAATGAATTGTCTGTTTTAGTGAAAAGTATTAAAAGTTTACAAGAAAAGATAGGTCTTGTGCAAATTTCTGAAAAAAATGAAACAGAGCGTTTGAATTATTTAGAAGTTATATGGCAACAAGAGCAAGTGATTTTGAGTTATGAGGCAGAACGAAAAAAGTTAGAAAAAGGAAAAGCTTGTTTTGTTTGTGGATCTTTAGAGCATCCGTATGTACAAAAATATGAGAAGAATTCTATTTCGGATTTAGAACAAAAGCGAACTAATAAAAAGAAAACTCTAGAGAAAATAATTAGTGAATTAGAAAAATTGAGCATAACGTTCATTTCTAAAACATCGGAACAACAACAGTTAGAAAAAAACAAAATACAAATTCAAACAACGCTTCAAGAAATTGTACTAGAATATAAAACGTTAGATGTAGGTATTGAACTTGGTCGTTTAGAAACGATTGTAAAAGAAATTAATATTACAGAAGAACAATTGCGTGAAACTGCTTCTGTAATTCGTGAGATTCAAACAAAACAACAAGAGAAACAAGTTTTAGAAACCCAACAGGCGAGTATTTTACAAAGTATTCATTTGTTTAAAAAAGACATTTCTAATTTTGATACAGAAGAGAAAAATCATCAATTAAGAAATCAAGAGATTGATGAAAAGTTAAGAGAACTACAAGGTAAAATACAAGAAATTCAAAATCATTTGTTAAGCTCGTTAAAGCGTTTTAAAATTCAGACGACAAAAGATGAGATAAAGGTAGTGTTAAATGCTTTAAAGAATAACATACAAGAACACAAAACAACTACATTAAAATTACAAGAGTTACAGCAACAACAGAACCATTTAAAAGTACAAATTAGTCATGATAAAAATCGTTTAAAAGAAGGGAGCGAATTACTGTTGACAAAGCAAAAAGAATTCCATATTTTAAATAAATCTATTCAACAAAATACAACGCTTAGAAATACGATTTTACCAGAAAAAAACACACTAGAAAGTGCTAAAAAACGCTTAGATAGCATGCTAGTTTTAGCTAAAAAAGAAGTAGAAGTAGCTAAAAAAGAGCTAGAAATAGAACAGGAGCAATGTACACAACTTGCAACCCAAGAAAAAGAAATTAAGCAACAAGTAGTCCATACATCGCTTGCGTTAAAAAATATAGATGCTAAGGTACATGCACTTTTAAAAAATCATTCGTTTTTAGATGTTACAGAAGTTAAAAAATCTATTTTAAAAGCATCAGATAAAGAGAGAATTATACTTCTTAAAAAAGAATTGGATGCTAAAGAAAGTAGTTTAAAAGCTTTGTGTTCACAAAATAAAAATCAGTTAGAAACAATAATCAATCATAAAAACACAAATTTAACGGAAGAAGAAGTGCACGCAAAGTTGCATACAATTACCAATGAAGTACAACAATTATTATCTAACAAAGGAGCGTTGGAAAAAGATTTTGAATACAATGAACGTTTTGTAAAAAACAATCAAAA
>CALHCC010000102.1 GCA_937930675.1 uncultured Flavobacteriaceae bacterium | reverse complement strand
CTAGCTTTTATTTTTACGATAAGAGCTTCAAAAGATATGGGATTCATAAAATTTGATGTAATTTTGCTTCCGTTTAAAAAACTAATCAACTTACTGAAGAAAAAAGATGAGTAATACAAACAAGAGTGCTAAAATAAAATTAGATTCTATACAAGAAGCCATTGAAGATATTAGAAATGGTAAAATGGTAATTGTAGTAGATGATGAGGATAGAGAGAATGAAGGAGATTTTATAGCGGCAGCTGAAAAAGTTACCCCAGAAATGATCAACTTTATGGCTCAACACGGTAGAGGACTTATTTGTGCTCCTCTTATAGAAGAACGCTGTGAGGAGTTAGGATTAAATATGATGGTGGATGACAATACTGTATTACACAATACTCAATTTACCGTTTCTGTAGATTTAATAGGACAGGGATGTACCACAGGTATTTCTGCACATGATAGAGCTAAAACTATTTATGCATTAACACAAAACAAAACCAAAGCGACCGATTTAGGGAGGCCTGGACACATATTTCCTTTAAAAGCTAAAAAAGGAGGTGTTTTAAGAAGAACTGGACATACCGAAGCAGGAGTTGATTTAGCTCGATTAGCAGGATTAAAACCTGCAGGAATTTTAGTAGAAATACTAAATGAAGATGGTTCTATGGCTCGTTTACCACAATTAAAAGAAGTGGCAGATAAGTTTCAATTAAAATTAATCTCTATAGAAGATTTAGTTTCGTATCGTATGCAACATGATTCTTTAATTCACAAAATTGAAGACTTTGATATTGAAACTCGTTTTGGAAAATTTAGATTAAGAGCCTTTAATCAAACCACCAATAATCAAATACACCTTGCTTTAACCAAAGGATCTTGGTCTAATGACGAAGCTGTTTTGTGCAAAGTAACCTCTAATGCCTTTGGAAACGATGTATTAAACACACTTACAAAAGGACCCGAAGACAAATTGGCTAGAATTTTTGAAAAAATTAATCAAGAAGGTAAAGGAGCTGTTGTATTTATCAATCAAGAACAATTAACCTTTGGTTTAGAAAAAAGATTAACCAATCTTAAAAATACTCAAAAAGGAATTTCTCCAAAAGACGAATCTTCTACTCCTATGGATGAAAAAGATTTTGGTATTGGAGCACAAATTTTACATAATATAGATATCAACAAACTAAAATTATTAACCAATTCTCCTGCACAAAAAAAACGAGTAGGAATTACGGGTTATGGTTTAGAAGTTATTGAAAAAATAAATTACTAAACTAATATATACATAAAACTAAAAAGCTGAGCTTAAACACTCAGCTTTTCTTTTACCTTTAAGTTGGTACCATTTTTTACAATTTTAGAAGCACATTTATCAAACCAATATGCTTTTTTACCTCCTCTTAAATAAATATCTTCTCCTTTAATTCGCAACCAACTCCCCTCTTTTATTCCTAATACGGGAATTTTATCAATACACTGAAACTCTTGTATTCTTGTTTTTCTAGTTTCTCCTTTATGCTTAGGGCTTAAGTTTGTTTTTAAATAATGTACATTAAAATTAAACGGTACAATACCCAATGTTTTATAACTAGGCGGTAAAACAATAGGCATATCGTTAGTAGTTTGCATGGTAACTCCTGTAATATTAGTACCTGCACTAGTCCCTAAATAAGGAACACCTCTGTTAATAGCTTCTTTTAACACATCCCATAAACCATAAGAATACAATTCGTACACCAACAAAAAAGTATTTCCTCCTCCCACAAATATTCCTTGTGCATTTTTTATAGCCTCTCTATAATCTTCAAACTCATGAATTCCTCTTACTTTTATTTTTAAGCAATCCAAAGCTTCTTGAGTAATACGTGTATATTCTTCAAATGAAATTCCGCTAGGCTGTGCAAAAGGAATAAATAATATTTCTTCTATAGCTCCATACAATTTGTCAATGCTTGGCAGCAGATATTCTAGATAATCCATACCATAAACGGTTCCAGAACTAGCCAATACTAAATTTTTCATAAATACAATTTAAAAATAAATATAGGTATTTATCATCTAATTTTTATAACAGCTTATATCAAATAGCTCTCTTTTTCTTTAAAACAGGAAATAAATAAAACAAAACCACTATAAATCAAACAATTAACAAGAATACTATTTTATTGATAAAACATATCTGAGTATTCTAAAATAGAATTTCGTTTAAACTTACTTTATGTAATGTATAATTTAGTTGGTAAGATTTTCTAAGGCAAATTGTACAACTTAGAAACCATTAATGTACATACAAATAATAGTTATCCTAAAAAAAAGACATTACTAAATACATAATGGGTTATAATAAATAAAATTAACCACTCCTCTAACCTACTTTTCTTTTTCTAAGTTCAATGAATAAAATTTTACTAATAATCAAAAAGCTACAAAATACAGCATTAATTGTTTATATTTGTAGCAATGAAAGTTTTAGCAAAAAATATTAGTTATTTACGCAAGCAAAAAAAGTTATCGCAACAAGCATTTGCTCAACAAATGGACGTACCACGTTCCCGTATTAGTTCTTATGAAGAAGGTAGATCTGTTCCTAGTTTAGAATTCTTAATCAGACTATCTGATTATTTTAAAATTCCAGTAGATATTTTAATCCGAAACGATATTACAGGAAAAGACGACATTTCTTTTATTGAGTTAAGAAACAAAAGAATTCTATTTCCTATCACTATTGATAGCAATGACGAAGATTTAATAGAAATTGTTCCTGCAAAAGCACAAGCAGGCTATTTATCTAGTTATGATGACCCTGAATATATTGAGCAATTAAAAAAAATAAAATTACCTTTTTTACCCGTAGGCTTGCATAGGGCTTTTCCTATTCAAGGAAATTCTATGTTACCCATGAAAGATGGATCTTTTGTTGTAGGAAAAATGATAGAAGACATTCGTGATATTAAAACAGGGAGAACCTATATTTTGGTAACTCTTAATGATGGAATGGTATATAAAAGAGTAGAAAATAATATTGATAAAAATGAATCTCTTAAATTAATTTCTGACAATAAAACTTATGAACCTTATGATATTCATATTTCAGAAGTTATTGAATTATGGGAATTTGCATGTGCTATTAATACACAAGAATATAGTGAAAGTGAGTTAAAACTTAGTAGTATTTTAAATATGTTTAACGAATTAGGGATTGAACTGGAAGAACTTAAAAAATTAATTGCATGATATATACCATTATTGATGTAGAAACTACCGGAAAAACCAATAGAATTACAGAAATAGCCATTTTTAAATATCAAGATGGTGTGGTTATAGATGAGTTTACTTCTTTAATAAACCCACAAACTCCTATTCCTTTAAACATTGCCACATTAACCGGTATTGATGATGACATGGTGGCTGATGCCCCTTTATTTGAAGAGGTAGCTCAAAAAATTATAAACATTACCGAAAACACGGTATTTGTAGCACACAACGTAAATTTTGATTACAATGTCATTCAAAAAGAGTTTAAACGTATCGACTTAGAATTTCATCGTAAAAAATTATGTACCGTACGATTGTCTAGAAAACTTATTCCAGGACACAAGTCCTACAGTCTAGGAAAACTTTGCAAAGCATTAGAAATTGATTTGGTAGACCGACACAGAGCACGAGGAGATGCAGAAGCTACGGTTAAGTTATTTAAATTATTACACAACAAACCCAACGTAGATGGTGTTCTACTCGATTTTTTAAAAGCCAATTCTAAAGAGGCTACATTACCACCACACTTGCCAAAAAAAGTTTTTGAATCCATTCCTACCCAAGCAGGTATTTATTACTTTAAAAACAAAAAAAATGAAATCATTTACATAGGTAAAGCCAAAAATTTAAAACAAAGAGTCATTAGTCATTTTTATGATAAAAAACAAAAGGAATTGGATTTGTGTAGAGAAACTGCTGACATTGATTTTGAATTGTCTGGTGATGAATTAATTGCCTTGTTAATGGAAGACGATGCAATAAAAAAACACTATCCCAAATACAACCAAGCATCGAAACGATTTTTAAATCAATATGCTATTTTTACCTATACGGATAGAAAGGGAATTATTCATTTTGCTGTTCAAAAATTAAAATTAGCTCCTAAACCCTTAATGGTATTTCATAACTTAAGAGCAGCCTACTTGTTTTTAGAAAAAATTTGCCATCAATACAAATTATGTCCTAAATACTGTCATTTACAAGAAAATTGTAACGAATGTAATCATTATAAAATAAAAACCTGCGGAGGCATCTGTAGAGATCAAGAATCTATTGTGGTTTACAACATTAGAGTAAAACAGGCCGTAGAACATATTACACAACAAAATGTAAGCAAAGTAATTAAACAACCTGGTAGAACTCCAGAAGAAGCTGCTTTTGTATTGATTAAAAAAGGAACGTATAAAGGGTACGGTTTTGTAGATACAGAACTTCAAATTACAGACGAGAGTGTTCTTGACTTTTACTTGATTCCTAAAAAAGACAATTTAGATGTTCAGAAAATATTGCGAAGTTATGTTTAGGACTTTATATAAATTATAATATGGTAGAAATTTTATTTTTAGGTATAGGATTGGGTTTGGGTATAGTGATAGGGGTTTTAATTTTAAAAAAAAATAAAAACATTTATAATACCGAAGAATACAAAGCGTTAGACGAAAAATCAAATCGTACTACTCAGGAGTTTTATAAAAAACAAGAGCTATTACAAGAAGAAAAATGGATGCTCACTACAAAATTAAATACGCAAACAGAACAACTTCATCAAGCTAATCAAGAAATAGCAGAACTTCATACATCCATCACGCTTAAAAATGAACTTTATCAAGAAGCTCTAATTAACAACGAAAAACAAAAACATCATATACTTTCACAAAAACAACAAACAGAGCTTTTAAAAACCGATTATTTAGATTTAAAAAATCAACATACTAAAATTCAACAGAAAAACGTAACTCTAATTGAAGAAAAAATTACATTAAACGGAAAACTCATCAATTTAGAAGAAAAATTACAATTACAAAAAACTACGCTAACAAACCTACAAACTACTTTTGAAAAAGAATTTAAAATTAGCTCTCAACAAATTTTAGAACAAAATAACGAGCGTTTTATTAAAAATCATCAAAAATCTTTAGATACTGTTTTAAAACCATTAGAAAAAGATTTGGCTAGTTTTAAGAGTAAAGTAGAAGAATTATACATTACAGAAGCTAAAGAACGTTTTAATTTAAGTGAAGAATTAAAAAAGTTAAACCAACTTAATCAATCTTTAAAAGAAGAAGCCCATAATTTAACACAAGCTCTAAAAACAGAATCTAAAACACAAGGGGGCTGGGGAGAAATGATTTTAGAAAGTATTTTAGAAAAAAGCGGTCTACGAAAAGATGAAGAATACTTTATGGAGCATCAATTAATAGACAAAGATGGAAAACCTCTAAAGAGTGATGTCGAAAATAAAAAGATGAGACCTGATGCTGTAGTAAAATACCCAGGAGATAGACATGTTATAATAGACTCCAAAGTTTCTTTAAACTCCTTTTTAAAATACGCTAATAGCGATACGGATATAGAACAAAAAACAGCTATAAATCAACATGTTAAAGCGATTAAAAACCATGTAGACAACTTAAGCACTAAAGGGTATGATGATTATAACAAAGCTTTAGATTTTGTAATGTTATTTATTCCTAGTGAACCTGCATACATTGCTGCTGTACAGCATGACCCTAATTTATGGAACTATGCGTACGAAAAAAGAATTTTAATTTTAAATCCTACCAACTTAATTACTTCCTTAAAATTAATTGTGGATTTATGGAAGCGAGAATATCAAAACAAAAACGTTCAAGCTATTGTTGAAAGAGGTTCTAAAATGTACGATAAATTTGCTGCTTTTGTTAATGACTTAGAATCTGTTGGAGATTTTATAAACAAAGCTAAAAACAAACATCAAGAAGCTTATAAAAAACTAATCTCTGGAAATGACAATTTGGTACTACAAATGGATAAATTAAAGGGATTAGGCTTAAAAAACAAAAAAGAGTTAAGGCAAGAAATGGTTGATAATTCTAAGTATAATCCTGTAAAATAATATTATAATAATTCGTTATCTATTTAATATAAAATAAAATTTTAAAATTTTTCCAAGTATTTTTTTATGATAAAATACTCAACAACTTAGAATAATCAGCACGTAAAAAAGATAATGGTTTAGAATTATCGTCTTTTCGATGTAATACCTCTAAATTTAATAATTCTGACACTAAAAATGAACAATGCTTATTAGAAATTGGAGAGTAATACTAAATCAATTTTTAGCCAAATTTGAAAAAGTATTCAGCTATAATACCATTTTGAATTTATTTTGTCGCATAAATTCAAGTTTATCTGTTAAATTCGCTTATTTGTTTAGAATTAATAGTACGTCAATTTATTTTTTTAAAAAGCTATAATAGCTAAACTCTATTTCTAAAACTTGTACAAATTAAAGACAGTGTCTTAATCAAGTAACTGCTATTTTGTGAATTTAATTTGCACTAAAAAAATCTTCGGGATACGGTTCTCCTAATTCTTTAGGTTGTAATTTTCTTCCCATTTCAAAAGCATTTTCTATAGCAATCTCTTCCGTCCATTTTCCTATAATTACATTGGGTAATAAAAAATGATAGGCTACAATACCATTAAACAATTCTCCATCTGCCATGTAGTTAAAATGAATAACAAGTGTATCATTAAACACAAAACCATACCCCGTTTGGTGTTGTTCTCCCTCTATTAACCAACTTGCTTCTATTTGATTACTAATTAAATCAATATGTAAAAGTCCTGTATAATAGCTATCTTCTATATCTGGATTTCCTCCAACAATTTCGTACACACCGCAAACATTTACCATGTTAATTACAAAATCTGAATTTAACTCTGCGTTTTCATAAATTTCTAAACGCTTTTCTAATTCGCCTTTTTTGTTTTCTCTATTTGCTAAAGCTAATGCAGATTTTTTATACCAATACTCTATTTGCTGATAAAATACATTCATACTTTTAACTTTTTCTACTTAAAGTTAATACGGTAATTTCTGGCCATATTCCTACCCTACCAGGAAATCCTAAAAACCCAAAACCTCTATTTACATATAAATATTGATTTGCATTTTTATACAAACCTGCCCAACGTTTGTAAATGTATTTAGAGGGACTCCATTTTATTCCTGGTATTTCTATCCCAAATTGCATTCCATGAGTATGCCCTGACAAAGTTAAATCTATATGTTCTTTGTGTGGAATTACTTTTTCATCCCAGTGTGTTGGGTCGTGAGATAGTAATATTTTAAATTGATCGCTTTCTGTATTTTCTAATGCTTGAGATAAATCTCCTTTTTGTGGAAAAGGTGGTTTTCCCCAATTTTCAACTCCTACAACAGCTATGGTATCTTTATTTTTTTGAATAGTTTTTGATGTGTTATTTAACAATTCAAAACCCATATCTTTTTGATGTTGAAATAAGGTTTCTAAATTTTGTTGTTTCTCTTCTTTTGTTTTCCATCTTTTATGTGTCCCATAATCATGGTTTCCTAAACTTGAAAACACTCCTAAAGGAGCTGTCATACTTCCAAAAATATTTTTATAAGGTACAATTTCTACAGCATCGTTATTAACCAAATCACCCGTAAACAAAATAAGATCTGCCTTTTGTTGTTTAATTAAATCTACACCTCGTTTTACTTCTTCAATATCATCAAAACTGCCTGAATGGATATCTGAAATATGAACAATTTTTAATCCTTCAAAACTCTTAGGAAGATTTTTAAATGTTAACGCAATTTCTTTCACCTTGTAATTGTACTTTCCTTTGGTAATTCCGTATAACATCGAAAAAAATGGAATACTCGCCAATCCTAAACCTACCTGTCCTATAAATTTTCTTCGTTCTCCAAAATCAACAACCGTTTTAGAGTTTTTTAAATAATTCCATCCATATTTTCCAACAAATTCTATAATTCTAAGAATATCATCAAAAAATGCTGCGAAAAATAATCCTATTTTTAAAACTATAAATGCAAATGTATATCCAAATAATAAGTTTATAAATAAGTTTGCTTGCGTAGGTCGTTCATTAAATTTTAAAATAATTAAGGTAAAACAACCATAACTTACCAACATACTCATAGCATAAAACCACTTAAACGTTGTTTTGTAAGTGCTATTGGTAACATAACTTTTAAAACTGGTGATTATATATATATCTAAAACTAATAGAATGGTTACAAAAATTAATATTCGTTTAATCATAGTTGTTTTTACTAATGTGTATTCAAATATAGCAACAAAAAAGGTCTGTTAAAATAACAGACCTTTTTTAATTACTTTTAAGCTTTAAAAAACTATTTACTCAACATATATCTTTTTACTGATTGTTGATTTGTCTGTCTTTATTTTTATGATGTAAAATTGAGAAGACAACTTTGAAGTTTTTATAGTACTATGGTTTGTATTAACCTTTTCTTTATAATCTAAAACCTTTTTTCCTGTGATTGTAAATAGTTCAACTAAAATAACATTTCCATCTTCTAAGGTTATCTCTATTTCATCATTATCAACATATATGATGGATTTACTTTTTTGATCTACAAATTGACTAGATAATGTTTGATCATTAAAAACTAGACTAAACCTATTTTTATAATCACCCGTTGGTAAAGTAACTTTATAAGTCTCATTTACAATATTAGTAATACTATTTGTTTGTTTATCCATTAAATAAACTGGACTATTAAAGTCTTGCAAAGCATCTATTTTAAAACGAACTTCTCTTTCATTATCAACAACAACTCCTACAGGTAATTCTAAATCTTCACTTGCAAAAGGAACACTTGTAATTATATATCTATCCTCTAGATCTGGTAAAATCCAATAAGCATCATTATTATTATAATCAAACATAAAAGCATCTTTTCCTAATTCACTAGCCATAGAACTTCCATCTAAAGCTGTTGCTAATTGTCTGTGGTAAACTTTATTATTCTGAGTATCGTACTCAAAACCTAAACGAATTACTGAACGTAATCTTTGTAAATTATTTGTTCTAAAGAAATGTCTACTTCCATCAAATAAATCTTGAGTAACTCTTAAAGAGTTGTCTAATTGTACATTTCCTCCCGCACCATTTGTAGCCACAATAAATCCTTGACCTGGTCTTATAAATTCTGTAGGAGTTGTTGCTCCAGCAACTGGTGTAGTACCATCTTCTAAAGTAGCTGCGGCAACTACCATACCAGCTCCTATAGTTGCATACCCTCCTGTACTATCTACAGTAGCTGAATTATGATCATCTCCTGCAGGTTGATCCCATAAATAGATAAATCCTTCTGTTACTCCTGTATTAAGAGTGTTAAAATCGTGTCCATTAATTGTTGATGGGTATGGATTACCTGTTAATAAAAAGTTTCCTGCAGTAATTGGTACATTAAATGTACCATTATTAGGACTTCCTATAAAATTATAATTGTTTACGGTTCCAGTTCCTTTCATCGTAAATCCAAGTCCTGTAGAAATACTTTCGTTTTGATTTATTTCTACAAAAGACAATCCATCATTTATTAAATGTGTCCATCTGGTACTAAGTGTTGTTCCAAAACCGTCAAAACTTCTGGTAAAACTAGGCGTTGTGTTGTCTCCTAAAGTAGCACCTGTATTAAATCTTAAATTATTTGCTAATGTAATACTTCCTGACGTGTTCACTGGCGATGCAAAATAATTATATCGAAATGGAGATTCTGTTGCATCGTTAACTATTTTAAAGATTTTACCTGGTCCAGAATTTGTATTATTAACTTCTGTTTGTATCAGTTCTGAATCTCCGTTTAAATAAATGCTTCCATTAGAAGTTAACGTATTACTTACCGTTAAAGATTCGTTGTCTTGAACCGTTACAACCGCTCCATTATTAATTCTTAAACATTTACAATTATGAGAAGCTGTTAAAGTTACATCATTATTAACAGTTACAGATCTTGCCAAATCGGCTGGAGAATCATCAAATTCTCTATCAGCTCCAGATGCAAAGAACCAAACTCCAGAAGTATAATTAAAATCTGTAGAAATATCTGTTAAAGTAAATACAGCTCCATCTGGTAAAGAAATATTATTGAACATTATCTTAGTACCTATAACTGTTGGTGTAGTGATTGTTTGAATAGTTCCATCATTATAATTTCCATTTCCATCATTATCAATTACTAAATTAAATAATGATGTCGCAGGTAATGAAGATATATCAAAGCTTAGCGTTACGTTATCTACATTTCCGGAATTACTAACTCTCCAGTTTCTATTTAATTGTGTTGCACAATCGTTAACAGAACTATCATGTGGTACTAAGGCAAGTGGAGCCACAGAATCACTTCCCCAAATTAAAAAATCTAAGTTATCATCAAAAGTTGCAGGGTTTGCATTGTTACTAATTGCGATACTATTAGACTTAGAAATTGCTAAAATAGAATTTAAATTTTCTGACTTTGATTGTTTTTGTAATAAGTTAGATCCGACATCTGTACCTATACCTGCTATGTTATTATGGTATATACTATTTAACGTTGCATCCCATATAACATCTCCACTACTATTTAAGTAATTTGTACCTACTGGTAATGTAAGCCCATATTTAATAGCTAAGTAAGAATGTATTCTTTGTAATTGTTCTGTGGTTAATGTATTGTTATAAACAATTACTTCTGAAATATTTCCTTGGAATCCATGAGGATCAGGATTAAAGCCTGTTCCTAAAAAACCTCTTGCAGTTATGGCAGTTCCAGGATCATTAGAAATAGGAGTTGTATTAGTATCTGTTGAAGTATTTTCTACTCCATCTTTTAAAATAGCTAAACGTCGTCCTGAGCTGGTATCTAAAGTTGTCGTAAATAAATCTGGAGTAGAAGTTGTTGGATCATATCCATTAACATTTAAATTTAATGAAGGACTAAAGTTTGAAACCCTAGCTGTATCATCAAAACGGTATCCTGCAAAAAACCTCTGGTTATCATGAGGTAATGACGATGAAAAATTAGCTCCTATAAAATGTGATTGTTCAGATGTGTCATCTCTTTCTAAGACAGATATAATACTATAATCTGATCCTATAATTTCATTTAAATTAATGTTGAAAAAACCATTGTCTCCATCATCAAAAAACACTGTTGGATTAAAGTTTTTTGAGCTTTCTACATAATTTGTAGCTGCAGTTCCATTTTTAATTGCATTATTAACTCTTCTTTGATTTTCCCAAGTTGTTATATTAGCACCATCAACAGTTGTAGACGTCCCTTCATCTGCTCTAAACCAATGCGTAAGTCCTGAAGTTACATTTGCAGGTCCTACATTTGATCCAATTCCTATAGTAAAAGTGGCATTATTTGGAAAATCTACATCTGTAAAAGTTAATACATTTCCAACTAAAGAAGCTCCCGTTATATGAATAGTACTATCAGAAAAATCATTATCTGTATCTATTAACAAAGCATAATCGTTAATAATGGTTGATGTTGCAAAAGCGGGTAACGTAATACTTAAAGTTATTCCATTAACATCTCCTGTATTTGCTACTTTCCATACTCTTTGTATTCTTTCTGTATATACAGGATTTAATCCTGTTGTTTCTGCTACTAACCCACCATTGTCGTTACCTATTAATAAATAATCTTGATTGTCTTCAAATCCAATTGCTCTTTCTATGGTCAATAACGTAGATTCAGAAGATTCTACAGATTTTTGTTGTTCTAAGGTAGTTACATCATCTCTACCAATTCCTATAATATCGTTATGATATGTAGCATTTTCAGAAGCATCCCAAATAGTAATTCCATCACTATCAACATAATCTCCATCTTCTGCTCCTAATGAATTGTCAAGTGTAATACCGTATTTAACAGCTAAATAACTTTCTACTTTTCTTCTATCTGTAATTGATAACTCTGTATCATAATAAATAACTTCTGCTATTTCTCCTGTAAACTCATCATCTCCTGTTCCATCATCTCCTAAGTAGTAATAGGGTTGTTCACCAAGAGATGTATTGGTAAAAGAAGAATTAAATGATCCTGATTTACTAGTTTCAGAGTCTAACAAAGAATTATTTTGATTCACGACAAAACCATCCTGATTCCCTTGATCTTGTATACTAAACAGCGTAGGCGTATTTAAATTAATTGGAGCATCTGAAAGGTTTGGAAACGCATATCCTTCTGTAAATAAAAGTTGTCTAGAATTTGAATCTACTGGTAGACCTGGTCGTTCACCTCCAAATTCAAAGATACCTGTCCTTGGACTTTCTGCTGATAATTCTCCTACTACAAAAACTGTAGAACCTATTCCATTGTTTCTATTAAATCTACCAGTAATAGCTTGTGCGTCATCTGAAAAAGAAATAGTTGGATTAAAGTTAAAGTTATTTACATTCGAATACACAGCATCTCCTGTACCAATAGCATCAGATCCATTAACACTTTGATCTTCCCAAGAAGTAATACCTGTACCATTTGTGGTTGTATTTGTTCCTGCATCTGCTCTTAACCATAATGACAAGTCCGAAGCAACATTACCTGGAAATTCTGTAATTGGAGTTAATGATAATGTAAAATAATCTCCGTCTGAAAAGTTCACATTAGGAAATGTTAATAAATTACCCTCTAATACTGCTCCAGCAGTTATAATACTAGCTCCGTTAGAAAAATCAGGATCTGAATCTACTAATAAAGCGTATTCTGCAACATTTCCTGTATTTAAAAAACTCCCTCCTAATGTTAAAGTCAGTGTTACAGCACCAGGCGTACCATTTGTTTGTACAAACCATGTTCTCTGTGATCTTTGGTCTATTCCTGTAGGCACTCCTACTCCAACAGCGTCGAAAGCTAAAGGTTCTATATCATGACCTGTTAATACATACCCTAAATCGTTTGTAAATGGTGTAGATATATCTGATTTTTCTAAAGCAAGAGTCGTTTCTGCTGCTGGGTTTTCATTAAACTCTACAGACCTACGTTGATCTAAAGCCGTACCGTCATCTCTACCAATCCCTATAACATCGTTATGATATGTTAAATTTGCAGAGGCATCCCATAATAAAGTATTAGTACTTGTAATATAATCTCCTGGATTTGAATTTCCTACAGGAGTAGGTGTATGCCCTGTTAAATTCTGTGTAGTTAAGGTAATTCCATATTTAATAGCTAAATAACTTTCTACTCTTCTTCTTTGTAGTGTAGTTAACTCATAATCAAAATATATAATTTCCCCTATTTCTCCTGTTAATTCATCACTTCCAATGGTTGGAGTAAAGTCAGCCCCAATCACATAACTACCCGTTGTCCAAGAAGATGAAAATAAGTTTTGTGATACTTCATAACTTCCTGAATTTAAAAAAATTGTAGAATTATTTCCTGCACCACTCCCACCTGGGTCAGACACTGTTAACAAATTACGTCTATTATCAGGCAAACGTGGATTAAAAAAATCATTACTATCATATCTTCTATCAAATAAAAATTGCCTTGAACCCGTACCATTTGTACCTAATTCAATAAAACAACCATCGTCGTCCATATTAGGAGATCTTTGAACTACAAAAATAGTACTTTCATCAGTACTACTCGTAGGACTAGCTCCTCTTGTAATAGGTGCAGATGCAACATTTGTAATAGGTTGTACGTCTTCTGAAAAGAAAATAACTGGATTCCCATTAATTGCATTTGTTGTAGAAAAGACAGCATCACCTGTTCCTTCAGCATCAAAACCATTTCCACTTTGATCTGCCCAAGAAGTAATTCCATCCCCATCAACAACTGCGTTAGTTCCTATATCGGCTCTTAACCAAAGTATACTTCCCGGAATTCCTCCAGGATTTGTTTGAGCATAACTATTTCCTAAAAAAAGAAATGGTGTTATAAAAAAAACTTTAAATATATTTTTCATCATAATTCTCTAAATTTTTAAAAGCATTTATAAAATGCGGTGTAAAATTAAACAAAAAAGTAAACATATGTAATTAAAATAAATCAAAATAAAAACCATATCTAACATATGTTAACAAAAAACATCAAATTAAACACAAATCAAATTTTGATTTACATTAATATACAAAAAAATATTAAAAAATTATTTTTATTTTAAAATGCACTACTTCAAAAATCTCTTTTTCAATAAATTAGGTTAAACATTCAACAGCTATTAGAAAATGTTTTATTATTAACTTTTTTTCACTTTATTTTGCAGTACAATTATACAAAAACATGCAAACTATCACATCTACTAGTTACCCTGTTCATTTTCAAGAAAATGGGTATAAAGAACTTAGTACTTTTATCAATCAAAAAAACATTACTACAGTTTTTATTTTAGTAGATGAAAACTCGAATGAACATTGTTTGCCTATTTTGCAACAAGAACTAACAGTAGATGTTACCTTTGAAATTATAGAAGTAGAGTCTGGAGAAATTAATAAAAACCTAGGTACTTGCATGAGTGTTTGGCAGGCCTTAACAGATTTAGGTGCAGATAGAAAAAGTTTATTGATTAATATTGGTGGTGGTGTGATTACAGACATGGGTGGTTTTATAGCATCTACCTATAAAAGAGGTATTGAATTTGTAAACATTCCTACTACACTATTAAGTATGGTAGACGCTTCTGTAGGTGGTAAAACTGGAGTAGATTTGGGAGTTCTTAAAAATCAAATTGGGATTTTTGCAGATCCACAGATGGTATTAATTGATCCTATTTATTTACAAACGGTTTCTGAAAAAGAAATCACTTCTGGAATGGCAGAAATCATTAAATATGGTTTAACCTACGACCAAACTTTATGGGAAAAATTTAGTGAGAAAACTGCTGAAATTAACATCATTGATATTATTCACCGATCGATTGAAATTAAAAACGAAGTTGTTTTAGAAGATCAGTTTGAAGGTGGCTTACGAAAAATATTAAACTTTGGACATACCATAGGACACGCCGTAGAATCGCACTTTTTAGAATCTAAAGACAAGAAAACGTTAACACACGGAGAAGCCATTGCTTTAGGGATGATTACAGAAACGTATATTTCTAATAAACTGTTTAATTTTCCTTTAAAAGATTTAGAAGACATTAAAAAAACGATCATTACTATTTTTGGAATCGTTCCTGTGTTAAAAAGCGATTACCCTACTATTATAGATTTAATGAAACACGATAAAAAAAACGTAAACGGTCAAGTAAACTTTGTACTTTTAGAAGGTATTGAGAAATACAAGATAGATTGTAAAGTTTCTACTGATTTAATAGAAGAAGCTTTAGATTATTATTTAGCTTAATCAATATTTATTAAAAAAACGATTTATTGTTAAAAAAGACTTTTTGTATATTTTACAAAGAGTCTTTTTTAGTTGAACACAAACCTCAACATTTATATTTTCTCATCCCATTAGTACTATTATTATTTTTTAGCTAATTAAATACTTTATTAATAATAGTAAAAAATACTGCATTTGTATTAATTTTATAAACTATTAAACCTGTATCTCTTTTTTACTAAAATTAAAAACATATCTTTTCTAACTTCTCCGTATGAATCTACAAGAAACACTTCATAAAACTCTTAAAGATTATTTTGGTTACGAAAAATTTAGACCTTTACAAGAAACCATTATTACCAACATTTTAAACGGAGAAGACGGTATTGTAATTATGCCCACTGGAGGCGGAAAGTCTATTTGTTACCAACTCCCTGCTATCTTGTTAGAAGGATTAACACTGGTTATTTCTCCTTTAATTGCATTAATGAAAGATCAGGTAGATGCCTTAAATGCAAACGGTATAAACGCTGCTTATGTAAACAGCTCTCAAACGGAACTAGAAAATAATAGTATTTTAGAACAGGTTAAAAACGGAACCATTAAAATTCTTTATTTGGCTCCAGAAAGTTTAACTTTTTTTGAACAACTCAGTCAAATTTGTAAGGTAAGTTTAATTGCCGTTGATGAAGCCCATTGTATTTCTTCTTGGGGACACGATTTTAGACCTGCATATACACAGTTATCTTTTTTAAAGAAAAGACTTCCCAACACTCCTTTAGTCGCACTTACTGCCACAGCAGACAAAGCGACTAGGGAAGATATTGCCCAACAATTAAATATAGAGAATGCGCACAAACATATTAGCTCGTTTAATAGAGCAAATTTAAGTTTAGAGGTGAGACCAGGTCAAGATCGCATCAATCAAATTGTTGATTTTATAGCTACGAAACCTACAGAATCGGGAATTGTTTATTGTTTAAGCAGAAAACAAACAGAGCAACTTGCAGAACGTTTGCAAAAACACGGCTATAAGGCAGCCGCTTATCACGCTGGGTTGTCTACAGAAATTAGAAACAAAGTTCAAGAAAATTTTATACACGATACCACTCCTATTATTTGTGCAACCATTGCTTTTGGTATGGGGATAGACAAATCTAATGTACGATGGATTATTCATTACAATCTACCCAAAAACATAGAAGGATATTACCAAGAAATTGGTAGGGCTGGACGTGATGGCATGGATGCTGAAACTATTTTGTTTCATTCTTATGCAGATGTAATTCAACTTCAAAAATTTGCAGAAACCTCTGGAAATAAAGAAGTACAGTTAGCCAAGTTAGAACGCATGCGACAGTATGCAGAAGCTACCAGTTGCAGAAGAAACATTTTACTAAGCTACTTTGGAGAAACAGAAACTAAAAAATGTGGAAATTGTGATGTTTGTAAACACCCTCCTACTTTTTTTGATGGAACTGTTATTGCTCAAAAAGTATTGTCTGGAATTTTTAGGCTTCAAGAAAAAGAACCCTTAAACGTAGTGATAGATTTTTTAAGAGGTTCTCAAAATGCGACAATTATAGATAAGAAATATCATCAATTAAAAACCTACGGAGTTGCTAGAGATATTTCTTGGAAAAATTTGCAACAATACATGGTACAATTAATTAATCAGGGCTATTGCGAAATTGCTTTCCATGAAAACAATGCTCTTAAACTAAATGAACTATCTAAAGAAGTACTATTTAAAAATGCAAAAGTTGCACTAACACAACCTGTTGATGCTATTAAAATAGCAGTCAAAACACAACAAAAAACAAGTACTCCCAAAAATAATTTATTTGAAAGATTGCGCGTGTTACGTTTAGAATTAGCCACCGCCAAAGGCTTAGCTGCTTACCATGTATTTACAGATGCTACGTTAAAAAACATTGCAAACGAAAGACCTGTTACCGATGAAGAATTTTTAGAGATTGATGGAGTTGGGCAAAAAAAATTACAAGATTACGGGTACGATTTTATTACGGAAATAATTAAATTCAACAAAGAAAAACCTAAAAAAACAGTAAAAAAGAAAAAGAGCAAAATAGCAACACACATAGAGACTTACAACTTACACAAACAAGGATTTTCTATAGAAGAAATAGCACAAGAACGAAACTTAACACCCAACACCATTCAAAGTCATTTTGTAAAAATTTACAACGAAGGTATGGAAATTGACTTGAGTGATTTTGTTTCTAAAAAAGAAATAGAAGCGGTACGAGAAGCTAAAGATAAAGTAGACAACCCAAAATCTTTAAAAAGTTTTTATGACTATTTTAACGAACAGTTAGATTATGCGGCTATAAAAATGGCTTTAGTAGTTATTGAAAATGAATAATCATTTATTTTTAAGAATCTCATTTTTCATTTAAAATAATTAATATTTAGTGTACGTTTTTAACATGATCGATTATACTCCTTTATTACTCACTTTTAAACTAGCAATAAGTACTACTATTCTATTGTTCTTTTTAGCCATTCCTTTATGTTATTGGTTAGCTTTTACACGTTCTAAAACAAAACCCTTTATAGAAACTTTGGTAAGTATGCCTTTAGTACTCCCCCCTACCGTTTTAGGTTTTTATTTTTTATTATTTTTAAGTCCTAATACAGTTGTTGGGCATTGGTTAGAACATGTATTAGGCATTAAACTATTGTTTTCTTTTAAAGGTTTGGTAGTAACCTCTATACTATACAGTCTACCTTTTATGGTACAACCCATACAAGCAGGTTTAAGCTCTTTACCAAAATCATATTTAGAGACAGGAATGCTTATGGGGAAAAGTAAATTATCTATACTCACCCATATTTTACTCCCCAATATAAAACCCTCTATTATTACAGCAATTGTGTTAAGTTTTGCACACACCATTGGAGAATTTGGAGTGGTTTTAATGATTGGTGGAAACATACCTGGCAAAACAAAAGTGGCTTCTATTGCTATTTATAACGAAGTAGAAGCTTTAAACTATGCAAACGCCAACTTTTATGCTATGGTGTTATTAATCGTTTCGTTTTTAGTGCTATTAAGTGTCTACATACTTAACCACGGATATCTTAAAAAACATCGTTCATGATTTCTTGCCACATTAAAAAAACATATCATTCTAAAAAAAAGGCATTTCATTTAAACATAAATGTCAAATTTAAGTCCAATTGTATAAATGTTTTATTTGGTACTTCGGGTTCTGGAAAAACATCTGTATTACGTTTACTAAGTGGTTTAGATACTCCTGATAGTGGTAAAATTACACACAACCATTCAGTTTGGTTTAACGAAGCTAAAAAAGAAGCACTAAAACCATCGGAACGAAACATTGCATACGTTTTTCAAGACAATGCTTTATTCCCCAACATGTCTGTTCTTAAAAACATACAATTCGCTTCAAAAGAGGAGAACAAAACCTTACTAAACAATTTAATTTCTACACTAGAACTCCGACACCTTCTCCATCAAAAACCTAACGAACTCTCTGGAGGACAAAAACAACGTGTAGCTTTAGCAAGAGCTCTTGTACAACAACCTGATTTATTATTATTAGATGAACCCTTTGCTGCAATTGATGAAACACTAAGAACCAAACTACAATCTTACTTAAAAACATTACAACAAAAATATCAATTCACCATTATTATGGTCAGTCACAACTTGCAAGAAGTACTAAGCATTGCACAACATGTAGTAATCCTTAATTATGGAGAAGTTATCGATCAAGGAAACCCTAAAATATTAGTACGTGCAAATCCTAAAAACACCTTAAAAGCTACGGTTTTGCATATAGACGCTTCTACTGTTACAGTACTATTAGCTACTCAACAAATCAACATACACATTTCAAAAATAACAACAAATTCATTTTCTGTAGGAGACATTGTAGAAGTTTCTTTATAATTTAACAAACTCCATTTCCATCAAAACTACAGGATTTACCATCATGATGTATAGGAGCTAACTGTTGCAACATATCAATTAAAGTATGATTGTGAACAGCTCCTGAAATTCGTTGTTTGTTATTGATAATATATGTAGGAACTACAGTTACGTTTTTAGATTTTATTTCCTGTTCCTTCATCAATACCTGTTTTTGATAGTATTCCTTATCATTCCATGCTTTTTCTACTTCTACCTCTGTTATATAGGTTTCTGTAATTTTTAAAACTGTACTTAATTCTGTTAAATTGGCACCCTCTCTAAAATAAGCAGTTTGTATGGCATGTAAAACTTCTATACCCACTCCTTTTTCTTCTGCCAAATGTATAACTTGATGTAATTTTAAAGTATTAGGAATGGTATTAAATTTAAAGGGAGCAATCACTAAACCTTCATTAAAAGCAGCTTCTGTTACTTCTTGATAAGCCTCGTCTATGCTATCAATTCCTTTTTGTAACCAGTATTCTTTTATAGGAATTCCCTGTAGTGGCAAATTAGGTCTTAGTTGATAAGGTATTAACTTAAGAGTAACGTTAGCATTGGTTTTTTGAATTGCTTTTTGCAAACGATGGTGACCTATATAACACCAAGGACATATAATATCGTACACCAAATCTATTTGCAACGCTTCTTTTCCCATACTATATACTTACATTATTTTTAAAATATGATTTTGCATATTTTAAGGAGTTGAATCCCTTAATTGTTTTAATTCTTTAAACAAACAATTTAACAAAACAAATTTACAATTAAATACAAAGTTTTTAATTGTACAGCGATATTAAACAATGGACAACAACACACTTACAAACAAAAAAGTCTGCCTATAAATTAGACAGACTTTCTATAAAAAAAAGGGTGGAAGACCGGATTCGAACCGGCGACCTCCTGAACCACAATCAGGCGTTCTAACCAACTGAACTACAACCACCATTT
>CALHCC010000101.1 GCA_937930675.1 uncultured Flavobacteriaceae bacterium | reverse complement strand
TTATCGGAGTGGAATCGATGAAAGAAATACCGGTACAATCTCCTAAAGCACAGGTTTTAAGAAATAAAGCCATTGTCATAGCGGATTGTTGCATTAATTCAACAAATCGATTATAAGAAACCGTTACAGGGAATTCTGATTGCATGTGCTTCTCTACATAGAAAATATAGAAGTGTTTAAAAGTTCTAAAACCACTTAAATGAAAAAGAACAGAAATAGTAATGAATTCACTCATAGCCATTTTAGAAGGACGTTTTGTTTTATTTCCTTCTACTTTTTTAGTATCATAAAACTAATTAAATATTAATCGAACTCAGGTTAGTAAATATATACAAAACATCGAATAAAACCTCAAGCCCGAATTAGCTTTAGCTGGTGTTGTATTTAGTTTTATTCAAAGCATTTTGGATTAGATTTATATTTTTTTTAGATATTCAATAGTTTGGTCACGAACTCTAGCTTTTGTCATACTGATACTTATCAGGATTATTGGAAAAAAAACAAATATAAATAAGCATAAGGAGATTGTTACGCTATATAAGAATCCTGTAAATAACGTGAGTAATATTATCCCAATTATAGTTCCAAGATTCAGTTTTTCAACACTTGATGTAATTGTCAGTTTTATGTTATTATCCTCAGTCTTTACCCAATAAATAGAAGTTTCAATTTTTTGATTTCCAACTTTCCCAATGTTTACAGGTATAAAAGTTTTAGAGAGGTCATTCTTTGATTTCTTTATCAATCGTTTTAACTTTTCACAACTAATAATGTACTTATATGTCGTTTTAAATAGTCTCATCTTTTAAATATATAAAATCCATGTATATTATTTTGTCCAGTAATAATTTTGGATACTGACTTATTTATTGTCTTGTTTCGTTAATCTGTTGAATAGACTATTTTTTTTCGTAATTAAATACAACTATAATTTCAAACTCTTTAAACCATTAAAACAGTATCAATATACGCTTTTAGCTCATTAAAAACATTCTAACAAATTTCAACATTCAACCCATCATAAGACAAGTAAACGTTCTCGGGTAATTGTTTGCTAATCTCTTCATGAAAACCCAATCGATGACTAATATGTGTAAAGTATGTTTTTTTAGGTTGCAAAAGTGTCACAATTTCTAAAGCTTCTTTTAAATTTAAATGCGCGGGATGTTCTTCTATTCTTAAAGCATTGATAATCAACACTTCTAAATTTTGTAATTTTTGCAACTCGTTGACTTCCAAATATTTTACATCTGTTAAATAAGCCAATCCCTCAATTCTATATCCTAAAATGGGTAAATTCCCATGTAAAACCTGAATAGGAATAATGGTTTTATTGCCCAATATAAAAGAAGATTCATCAATCACATGTGGAATTACAGCTGCAGCTCCAGGATATCTGTTTTCTACCGCAAAAATATATTCATAACGTTTGGCCAAACTCTCCATCACTCGCTCCATAGCAAATACGGGCATAGGACCTTTTTTATAGCAAAAAGGACGAATGTCGTCTAAACCTGCAATATGATCCGAATGTTCGTGTGTAAACAAAATAGCATCTATTTCTTGCACATCATTTGCTAACATTTGCATTCTAAAATCTGCTCCACAATCCACCAAACAAGAAAAACCCTCCCAAGAAATTAATACAGAACTCCTGGTTCTTTTGTCTTTAACATCTTTAGAAAAGTTTACAGGTTCGTCTGATAATAACATAGGAACTCCTTGCGAGGTACCTGTGCCTAAGAAAGTTATTTTCATGTGTACAAATCTTCTTTCAAAAATACGAAAACAGAGCCACTAAAAAATCAAAAAATAGTATATTTGGGTAAACCCTTAGAAAAAGAATCAATATGGCAGTATCACATAAAGGAGACATTCAAATAGAAAACATCTTAACCAGTAAATCCAAAGCATTAAAAATCAACTTAAATAGAAATATTTACGGTACTTTTTCTGAAATTGGTGCAGGGCAAGAAACGGTACGTCATTTTTTTAGAGCAGGAGGTTCTTCTGGAACCATTGCTAAGGCTATGAGTGCTTACGACAAGGCCTTTTCTGATGCCATTTATGGTATGGAAGCGGATAAACGATATGTAACGGAAAGTAGGTTACGAAGAATGCTTCGTCATGAAATACAATTAACCGAGGACAGACTTGACCGAAAAGTACATCCTGACACCATGTATTTTAGTTATGCTAATACAGTATGTACAATTGATTTTGCCAAACAATTTAAAGGACATGGCTGGGTAGGTATCCAATTTCAATTATCACCTAACGAGCCTTATAACGAAATTGTTTTACATCTTAGATTTAAACAAAACGATGCTACATTACAACAAGAAACCTTAGGTAGATTGGGTGTAAATTTGGTATATGGTGCTTTTTATTATTATGACAATCCTAAAGACTTAATCAAATCATTATACGACAATATAGAGATTGATGAATTAGAAATTGACATGATTAATTTTTCTGGACCTAGATTTACCTATGTTGATAACAGATTGATGAGTTTAGAATTGGTTAAACATGGAATGACCGATGCCGTAATGTTTAATGATAGTGGTAAAAACTTATTGCCTGCACAAGAACTCTACAAAAAGAATATTTTAGCACTTAGAGGACGATTTAGACCTGTTACAAAAGTAAATATGGATGTGTATGAGCAATCTCAAAAATTATTTTTTGAAGATCCTAAAATAGATCCTGCTAAAACAAAAACAATTTTTGAAATTACGCTTTCTAATTTAAAAAACGAAGGTGAAATTAACGAACGAGATTTCTTAGACAGAGCAGACCTCCTTTGTTCTTTAGGGCAAATGGTAATGATTACCAACTTTCAAGAATATTACAAACTTGCTGACTTTTTTGGTGAATTTACCAACAAGCAAATTATTTTTGGAATGGGAGCAGATAGTGTAATGAATATTTTTGATATTAAATACTATCATCATTTAAAAGGTAGTATTTTAGAAGGTGTTGGAAAATTATTCTCTAACAACTTAAAAATTTACCTATACCCAATTTTAGATAAGGATGGTGAAACTCTTGTTAATAGCGAAAATTTAAAAGTAAATCATCGTGTAAAAGAACTCTATTTATTCTTTAAACACGCTAACAAAATTATCGATATTGAAAACTTTAAGAGAGATCATTTAGAAATTCAAGCTCCAGAAGTCTTTAGAAAAATTAGCAACAACGAAGAAGGTTGGGAAGATATGTTGCCAGAAGGAATTGCAGAGACTATTAAGTTTAAAGGATTGTTTGGTTATAAAAAAACAATAACCGTATAACATACAAACCACATTGACCAACGAACAACAACTTGTAAATGACTTAAAAAATTCTAAAAAGCAATCTAAAGCTTTTGAGGAATTGGTCCATTTATATAAAGAACGTTTGTATTGGCACATTCGTAAAATAGTCATCCATCACGAAGATGCAGATGATGTATTACAAAATACGTTTATTAAAGTTTTTAAAAACATTAAAAACTTTAAAGAAGAAAGTAAATTATTTTCTTGGATGTATAGAATTGCTACCAATGAGGCAATTACATTTTTAAATAAAAAAGCTAAAAAGGCAAATGTACCTATAGAAGAATACCAGAAAGAGTTAAGAACTAGTTTACAAGAAGATGAGCTGTTTGATGGCGATACCATACAACTATTATTACAAAAAGCTATTGCAGAGTTACCTCATAAACAACAATTGGTGTTTAACATGAAATACTTTGATGAAATGAAATACGATGATATTTCTGAAATTTTAGGAACTTCTGTAGGAGCTCTTAAAGCATCCTATCATCATGCCGTAAAAAAAATAGAAAATTACATCAAAACATCTTAAACCTTTTGTTAGTTACATGGTCTAATACATAACATGGAAAAAGAAACAAAACATACAAATTTGTTTTTAAACAATCCCAATTTAAAAACAAACCCTTTTAAAACACCCGACAATTATTTTAATCAATTGTCTGGACACACCATGCCTAAGCAATTACCAAAAACCACTGGATTTATTACTCCTAAAAATTACTTTAGCAACTTTAAAGTAAATCTTGCAAAAGCAAAAGTGATAAAATTAATTCCATATATTTCGGTTGCAGCTGCAATGGTAATTAGTTTTTTAGTTTTTAAAAGCTCTCATCAATTTACAGATATTTTAAAAGAACAAAACGCTTATACTAGTGAAAAAAATGAGCCTTTAAACGCTGAGCTTACGTATTCTACAAATATTAAAGATGTACTTGTTAATATTGATGAACTTTCCCTAGAAATTGAAGATTACGATTTAATAGATTTTTAATTTATGAAAAAAACAATTACCTATCTATTTTTCGTTATCCTTTGTTACAATACTACCTTAGGACAAAAGAAAACACGTCAACAAAAAATAACAGAAGCCAGAGTTCGTTTTATTATTGAAGAGTTACACCTAACTACCTATCAGGCAAAACAGTTTACTGAAATCCATCAGAACTTTAGAACAGAAATGTTTAGAATTGCAAGAGAAAGAAACCAAATTCAAAAAAGAATTTCTAAAGAAACGTTTAGTGAATCTCAGGCAAAAAAATTAATTATTGATTTAGAAGAAAAAGAACAATTACTATTTAAAAATAAAATGAGGTTTTATAAAAATTTAAAACCTGTTTTATCTTACCAACAAACACTAAAATTACGCTTAGCCGAAATTAAATTCAAAAAAAGATTGTTAGAAAAAATAAAACGCTAAAACAATACTCGTTTTATCGTTTTACTCTTTGCAACAGTTTCTAACCATTCTTGCATTACATTACTATCTTTTGTAATTCCTCCACCAACGTACAATGTAGCTATATTGTTCTTAAAACTAAAACACCTTAAATTTACATATAAAGCTGTGTTTTCTTTTCTATTTACCTCTCCCAAATACCCTGTGTAGAATGATCTACTATAACTTTCCTCTTTTAAAATAAAAGCCTTACTCTTTTGCTTGGGCAAACCACAAACGGCAGGAGTAGGATGCAATAATTTCACTAATACTTCTATTTCTTTTTTAGAGTTTAAAACCCCAGTAATTTTTGTTTTTAAATGCAATAAATTACCAGCTCTTACAGTTTTTACTTCCGAAAAACTAAATTCATGCACGGTTTTTTCTAGATTACTTTTAATATAATCCGAAACCATTTGCTGTTCTTCTATTTCTTTAGGTCCCCAATTTACCTCCACAGTTCCTTGGTATGGTTGTGTACCTGCTAAAGACATCGTTTCAAAATTATGCTGATGTACTGTAAGCAACGTTTCTGGAGTAGCTCCCATCCACAGTCCTACTTTAGGATGGTACCAAACATACACATATGCATTTTTATAGGTAGTTAACATTTTTTTAAACACCTCTACCATCGAAAAGTTTTCTAACAATAATTCTTCCTTTCTAGAAATCACTATTTTAGACGCATTTTTTTCTTTTATAGCAGCAATTGTTTTGTCAATTAAAGCACGATGCTTTTGTTCATCTGCTGTATTTATAGGTAAATCATCATCTACAGGTAAGGTATAATTCTCTACTTTTATTTCTTCTGCATCTACCTCATCACTCAAAATTAGATATGCTTGTTCATCATCATCAAAAGGAGCAAAAACAAAACCTGTATCTTCAAAACTTTGAAACCTAACAAGATTTGTAGTGTCTTGACACATATAATTTAAAACAGTAGTATTGGGCTTTCTGTAAGCCACAAAAGGCTTTTTTTCTTGATACTTTTTATCTATTTTTTCTAAAATTCTCAACGTAACAAAAAATTACTTAGCAAATACAATATTTGTTATTTTACAAAGAGAAATTAAATCTCCTTCCTCATCTCGTACCTCTACTTGCCACAAATGTGTGGTTTTTCCTTTGTGTACAATAGATGCTTTGGCTGTAACCACTCCCTCTTTTTTACTTTTCACATGATTGGCAGATATCTCGATCCCTTTTACCACATATTCCTCTGGATTTACAAATAAAAAAGAAGCTGCACTCCCCACACTTTCTGCCAAAGCTACCGTTGCTCCTCCGTGTAGAATAGCCATGGGCTGATGGACTTTTGAATTTACAGGCATGGTGGCTACTAAATAACCCTCTCCTATTTCTGTATAGGTAATAGCCAACGTTTCCATCAACGTATTTTTAGTTACCAAATTAAGCTGTTGTAACGCTTTTTTAAAATCCATGCTGATTATTTTAATTCCTGTAAAATTAAGTATTTATTAACTTTTATAACTATTTTTGCTTTATTAAAGTAGTTATTTAATGATATATAAAATAAGAGTTGTTTTAGACACCAAAGAAGATGTAATTAGAACGTTATTAGTAGATTCTAAAAGTACATTAGAAGATTTTCATAAACTTATTGCCGAAGTTTTTGGATTTAATGGACAGGAAATGGCTTCTTTTTATAGATCTGATGACGAATGGAATCAAGGAGAAGAAATTCCTTTGTGCTCTATGGATGAGTGTCCAGACGCCTTACATATGGGAAACACAACACTTGAACAAAATATAGAAGACCCTGAAGAGAAATTAATTTATGTCTACGATTACTTAAATATGTGGACTTTTTATTGTGAATTGATAGAAGTAACCCAAATAGCTACCTCTAAAATTCCAACCTTAATATTGTCTATTGGAGAAACTCCCGACCAAGCTCCAGAAAAAGAATTTATTGCAGACAAACCTAAAAACAACTTTGATTTAGAGGATGTAGATAACGAATTTGATGATTTTAACACCTTTGAGAATTTAGATGATCTTGATTTGGACAAATATTAATCTCTAATCATTTCGTCATAAGATACTATGGTAGCATATCCCTTAGGTATAAAATAATTTTTAACACTAGCTAAACTCCCTGTTACCAAAACAAAGTCCCCCCCCCAAGCTCCTAAACTTTTCACACAGCCTTGGTAGTCATTAAATAGCTTTTCTTTAACGGTTGGCATTCCAATTAAAGAACTTATTAAACTTTCATGCTCTTCTACTAACAATTCAAATTCAAAAAGTGTTTTAGTCACTATCATTTTTGATGTGATATTATTTACTTGTTGAATACTTTCTTTTTTATTAATCTGTAACTTTTTATACAAAGAAATCCCTTCTTTACTATCTTGCTTTTGGTTTAAATACACAAAAAACAAGTGATCTTTAAAACTAGGTGTAAATGCTAGTTCTTGAATGATAGGGGTACTTCCGTTTCTTTGAAACGTAATGGGTTTGTGGTATTTTGCACAAGCAATATCGTACCCGCTACCTCCAAAAGAAAGCTCTAACAATTCAAAAGGATTTACCGCTGCCCAAGTAGCTATGTTATGAATTAAGGTAGAAGAAGTTCCTAAGCCCCATTCGTTAGGAAACGTAAGTGCCGTTTTTACAGTAACCCCTGTAGCAGTAGTTAAAAAAGTAGGATTTAATGTTTTAGCTGTTTGTAAAATAGCTTGCAAAGTATTGGCTATTTTTTGATCCGTGCAATT
>CALHCC010000100.1 GCA_937930675.1 uncultured Flavobacteriaceae bacterium | reverse complement strand
TAAAAACACAAATTTAACGGAAGAAGAAGTGCACGCAAAGTTGCATACAATTACCAATGAAGTACAACAATTATTATCTAACAAAGGAGCGTTGGAAAAAGATTTTGAATACAATGAACGTTTTGTAAAAAACAATCAAAAAATAGTTGTAAAAATAAAAGCTCAAGAAAAGGAGTTTTTAAAATGGTCTACGTTATTAAATGTATTGGGAGGTTCTAAAGATGCGTTTAATTTGTATGTACAAAGGTTAACTCTTAAGAGCTTAATAGACTTGGCAAACATTCATTTGTACAAGTTAAATAAAAGATATTCTTTAAAGTTAGAGACTCGTTTTAGTAAAGGAGAAGAGCTGAATTTTAAGTTGCTAGATCATTACCAAGCAGCACAGGTACGATCGGTAGATACTTGTAGTGGTGGAGAAAAGTTTTTAATTAGTTTGGCTTTAGCATTAGGTTTGTCTGATTTAGCAAGTAATCATGTAAAAATAGATTCTCTGTTTATAGACGAAGGGTTTGGAACTTTGGATGCTAATACATTGGAAACTGTAATGAGTACGTTGGAAAATTTGCAGTCGAGTGGCAAAACGATCGGAATTATTTCTCATGTAGAAGGGTTAAAAGAACGAATTCCAGTTCAAATTCAATTGCATAAAAAAGGACAGGGGGTTAGTGAGGTTAAATTGGTGGGGTGATATTGCCTTCTCAATAGAGTTTCTCGTACCACTTACACGTTTTACAGGACAATGCCAAAAAAAGGTGGTTTTTGTAAACCAGCATAAGCTTTTCGCTTTATCACTTATAGTTATGTTTTGTAAACGTTGTTAGGCTTCGAATTTTGTTTCTCGATGTTGTTTTCATTAATATATAATTCCAATTTTTTGTTGTTATAAAATTAGTACAGTTTTACAATTCTGTGATATAAAAATAAAAGCCCATTTTTTTAAGGACAAATATTTATATTTGTTGGCAACGAATTGTCAATAAAAAAATAAAAATTACATGAGTGTTTTAGTAAATAAAGATTCTAAAATTATTGTTCAAGGATTTACTGGAGGTGAAGGAACGTTTCATGCTTCTCAAATGATTGAATACGGAACAAATATTGTTGGTGGAGTAACTCCAGGAAAAGGAGGGCAAGAACACTTAGGAAAACCAGTATTTAATACAGTTCAAGATGCTGTAGATAAAGCAGGGGCAGATACAACTATTATTTTTGTACCGCCAGCATTTGCTGCAGATGCCATTATGGAAGCTGCAGATGCAGGAATTAAAGTAATTATTTGTATTACAGAAGGTATTCCTGTGGCAGACATGGTAAAAGTAAAAGGATATTTAGAAAATAAAGAAGCTCGCTTAATAGGACCTAACTGTCCAGGGGTAATTACTCCAGAAGAAGCGAAAGTAGGTATTATGCCAGGTTTTATTTTTAAGAAAGGAAACGTAGGAATTGTCTCTAAATCTGGAACCTTAACTTACGAAGCTGCTGATCAGGTAGTAAAACAAGGATTTGGTATTACAACAGCCATTGGTATTGGTGGAGATCCAATTATTGGAACAACAACCAAAGAAGCTGTGGAGATGTTGATGAATGACCCTGAAACAGAAGCTATTGTAATGATTGGAGAAATTGGAGGTCAGTTAGAAGCAGAAGCTGCAAAATGGATTAAAGCAGATGGAAATAGAAAACCTGTTGTAGGGTTTATTGCTGGACAAACAGCACCTGCAGGACGTACTATGGGACATGCTGGAGCGATTGTAAGTGGAGAAGGAGAATCTGCACAAGCTAAAATGGAAATTTTAGCAGCAAACGGTATTCATGTAGTAGCCTCTCCAGCTAAAATTGGAGAAGCTATTGCTAACGTATTAGCAGTAGCTAAATAATATTATTTATATGGGATTGTTAGAAAACAAAACTGCTATTATTACGGGAGCTACTAGAGGTATTGGTAAAGGTATTGCTATAGAATTTGCAAAACAAGGAGCTAACATTGCATTTACCTATAGCTCTTCCGTAGATGCAGCCAACGCATTAGAAGCAGAATTATCCGGGTTTGGAATCAAAGCAAAAGGATACCAGTCTAATGCAGCAGATTTTAAAGCAGCTCAAGACTTAGCAGCAGAGGTATTAAAAGAATTTGGAAGTATTGATGTGTTGATTAACAATGCAGGAATTACCAAAGATAATTTACTAATGCGTATTTCAGAAGAAGATTTTGATACAGTATTAGAGGTAAATTTAAAATCAGTATTTAATTTAACCAAAGCCGTAATTCGTCCTATGATGAAACAACGAGCAGGTTCTATTATTAATATGAGTTCTGTTGTTGGTGTTCAAGGAAATGCAGGTCAAACAAACTATGCAGCTTCTAAAGCAGGAATGCTAGGGTTTACAAAATCAGTAGCCTTAGAATTAGGATCTAGAAATATTAGATGTAATTCCATTGCTCCTGGGTTTATAGAAACAGAAATGACAGCGAAGTTAGATGAAGCAGTTGTTGATGGATGGAGACAAGGGATTCCTTTAAAAAGAGGAGGACAGCCTCAAGACATTGCAAATGCTTGTGTGTTTTTAGCATCGGACATGTCTGCATACATTACAGGACAAACTTTAAATGTTGATGGTGGTATGATTACCGCTTAACAAGCTTAAAAACAAATATAAAAACTGCTCTGAGGAACTTCTTTAGAGCGGTTTTTATATTTATAAAGGAGAGAGCATGAAAATATCCAATATAAAAGAACAAGTACTTGCCAATACATGGAAACCCTTAAAATTGTTTTCCTACCAATATTTTTCTTCTAAAGGAAAAACATGGGATCAAGTACGAGAAGTTTATGACAAAGGAGATGGTGCTGCTGTTTTTATGTACAACCAACAAACTAAAAAAGTGTTGATGACGAAGCAGTTTAGAATGCCAGCCTATATTAATGGAATTGCTACTGGAATTGTAACAGAAGTACCAGCAGGAATGTTAGACAAAGATGATCCTGAAACGTGCATTATTAGAGAAATAGAAGAAGAAACAGGATATAGAGTGCCTTCTGTAAAAAAAGTAAAAAATTGTTTTATGACTCCTGGAGCTGTTACAGAAATAACGCATATGTTTATAGCAGAATACAACGAAACCATGAAAGTTTCTAATGGAGGAGGAGTGGCTAATGAGCAAGAAGATATTTTGGTTTTTGAAATGACTTTTGAAGAAGTAAAAAGAAGTTTAAAAAATAATGAGATTAGAGATGCAAAAACACTAATTTTATTTCAATATGCAATGCTTCATCATTTGTTAGAAGAATCGTAAAAATAAAATTTATATTAAGTAGAATGGAAAAAGTAATAATTAATAGTTTTGATGATTTTAAAGCGTACGAAGGAAAAGAAATAGGAGTTTCTGAGTTTCTACCCATACCACAAGAAAGAATCAATCAATTTGCAGATGCAACATTAGATCATCAATGGATACACTGTGATGCCGAAAAAGCAAAAGAAGGTCCTTTTGGAACGCCTATTGCACACGGATATTTAACCTTGTCTTTAATGCCTTATTTATGGGAGCAAATTATAGAGGTAAATAACAGTAAAATGTTGGTAAATTATGGAATTGAAAAACTAAAGTTTAACAAACCTGTTACGGTAGACAGCAAAGTTAGATTGCGAACTAAATTAAAGTCAATCACTAATTTAAGAGGTATTTCTAAAGCAGTACTATCTATTAATATAGAAATAGAAGGAGAACGTAAAACAGCTTTAGATGCAGATATTATCTTTTTATATCATTTTGTAAATTAAAACGCGTATTGTTTTTAATTAAAAAAAATGATTGAGAGTTAATGGAGCTACCGTTATATTAAAGCAATAAAAATGAGAACATCAGAAGAAATAAAACAGATGGTTCAAGACAATATTCATCAAATTAAAATCAGTGAATTTGTTGCAGAAGGAGGGTGGCCTAATATTGAGAATATAGAGGTGCAAATTCTTAGTCAGAAAGAAAGTAAAGAAATAGAAACCGTAGATTTACATATATTATATACAATAGAGAAACCAGGTTGTTGTTTTATTCCAGGTAGAGAAGAATTTAATATGCTTGCGAAACAAGTAACAATTAGTAACAATAAAATTGAAATAACATAATTATGAACAATCAAAATTTAAGTATCCCTAAAGGATTGCCTATTATTATTGCAGCAGTAATCGTTGTTTTTGTATTCATCTCCAAATCTGCATTAACCATTGGTTCTGGTAAAGCAGGGGTGTTGTACAAAACTTTTGCAGGAGGTGTAGTTACTGATGAACTTCCTTTAGGAGAAGGATTTCATTTAATAGCTCCATGGAATAAAGTAATTGTATATGAGGTAAGACAACAAGAATTATTTGAAAAGATGAAAGTATTATCATCTAACGGATTGGATATTTTATTAGAAGTAACCGCTTGGTATTTACCTCAAAAAGATAAAATAGGGTTGTTGCATCAAGAAAAAGGACAAAGTTATTTGGAATCCGTAATTAAACCTTCTTTAAGATCTGCAGCTCGCTCTGTAGTAGGACGTTATACTCCAGAACAAATATATTCTAGTAAAAGAGATGTAATTCAAGAAGAAATTTATACAGAAACTAAAAAAATATTAGACCATCAATTTATTCAGTTAAACGATGTATTGGTAAGAGATGTAACGTTACCACCTACCATTAAAACAGCGATTGAAAATAAATTAAAACAAGAACAAGAGTTTTTGGAATACGAATTTAGATTGGAAAAAGCTAGAAAAGAAGCAGAACGTCAAAAAATTGATGCTGAAGGAAAAGCGACAGCGAATAAAATTTTAAGTGCTTCTTTAACTGATAAAATTTTAACAGAAAAAGGAATAGAAGCTACTAAAGAATTAAGTAGTTCTCCTAATGCCAAGGTAATTGTAATTGGTTCGGGTAAAAATGGGATGCCTATTATATTAGGAAATCAGTAGTTTTTTTGTATTAATATAATATTCATATACCTAATACTAATAAGTATATGGGTAAAATTTAGGAATGAACTATTAAACCAAATTTTTTACTGAAAACAAATTTTTATAAAAGACTAACGGATTTTGATTTGGAAAACAATTAGGTTTGACTTAAGTATAATGTTGGGAATAAATCGAAAAGCCAACTGAATTTTGAAGTAGGTGTATTGTTATGAAATGGGGAAGCTGAAAATCAAATTAGAGTAAGTAAAGAAAATTATGAGAAAACTAGCAAATATTATCCATACCTATTTTACAATACGTCTAACTGTAAAATAGGTGTGGATAATATTTGAACATGCACTAAAATAATTGCTTATAGATTGTATATATACTTAATTACCAGCTTTTCCTTTTTATGAAAGTCTTTACAGTCATCCTATATTAGTTTAATTTTCTAAATTAATTGTTTGTAAAACGTAAAATAAACTTACATAAATGATATAGCAGTGTCTACTATTTCAAAAAAAAGAAAGGAGTTTGAAACTTATAAGTTTTAAACTCCTTTCTTTTTTTGAGTAAATTATTTTTGTATTTCTTTAGAATTTTACATTAATACTTACATTTTCTAGACAGCTTCTAAGTGAGGCTTACCTTGTGTTTGGTACATTTCCATACATATTACAAACTTTACTTAATTCTTCAATTTCATCAAAAGTATTTGCTGTAAGCTTTAAAATTACAAGATCTCAGTTGTAAATAAATCATTATTTTATGTACAAATGTTTTTGTGTCTAGAAGTACTTATTTTTTAAAATATTTAGCTTTAAAACGTTCTAACCTAGGGATAGAAACAGCTCTTATATAAGAGTTGTAGGGATTGTTTTTCTCAAAATCTTGATGATAGTCTTCGGCAGGGTAAAACCTATCTATTTTTTGTATAGCGGTAACTGCTTTTCCGTTATAAACTTTGTCAATTTCGTTAAATCTTTGAGTTGCTATTTTTTGTTCTTCTGTGGTGTTATAAAAAATAACAGATCTATAATTTTTCCCAAAATCAGGATTTTGTCCATATGTGGTAGGGTCTTGAGAGGCGTAATACACATTTACCAAATCGGTATAAGTTATTTCTTTAGGATTGTAATACACCGCTACAGTTTCTGCATGCCCGGTGCTTTTAATAGTTCTATAAGTTGGGTTTTTAGCGGGACTTCCAGCATAACCAGAAATGGCTTCTTTAACTCCAGGAACGCTTTCGTAAATAGCTTCGACACACCAAAAACATCCACTTGCAAAGTAGGCTACTTTTAAATTTGAATCTTTAGGAAGTACGGTAGTTTGTGCAAATAAAGATGTAGACACAAATAACATCAATAATAATCTCATATAAATAATATTTTTAAGTAAGTCGTAACATTTAGGAATGATTACAACGATATAAAACATTGATTTTGATGAGGAAGATAGTATAGAATGCATATTAAATTTCATTATTTTAGATAGTAATATTGATGAACCGATTTACGAATTAAATAGTTAAGTTAAAAATATTTACAAGGTATAAATATTAGTATCAATAAAATTGATTGAATGATAAAAACAATAAATAGAAATACTATTGTGTAATTAAATATTGCGTTTAAATTTGCGAATGATAATTAAGTAATCAACAAATAATAAATAAAAATTATGGCAACAGCAGTAGGAAAAAAATTTCCAAGTATATTAGTAAATGCAATGAATGAAATGGGAGATACTTTCCAAATCAATGTATTAGAAGAAGCAATTAACAACAAGAAAAAAGTATTATTATTCTGGTATCCAAAAGACTTTACTTTTGTATGTCCTACAGAATTACACGCTTTTCAAGAAGCATTACCTGAATTTGACAAAAGAAATACATTGGTAATTGGTGCCTCTGTAGATTCTGCAGAAGTTCATTTTGCATGGTTAAATACAGCAAAAGATAATGGAGGAATTGAAGGAATTACCTATCCTTTATTAGCGGATACTAATCGTAACTTATCTCAAGCTTTAGGAATTTTAGATGCTACTGAGGTTTTTGATGAAGAATCTCAATCTTTCTCTAAAGAAGGAGATGATGTAACGTACAGAGCTACGTATTTAATTGACGAAGAAGGTACCGTATTTCACGAAGGTGTAAACCACATGCCTGTAGGACGTAATGTAAACGAATTCTTAAGATTGATTGATGCTTATGCTCACGTACAATCTCATGGAGAAGTTTGTCCTGCAAACTGGGAAGAAGGTAAAGAAGCAATGAATGCAGATGCTAAATCTACAGCAGCTTATTTAGCAAAAAACTAATTTACAGTTAGAAATTACAAATAAAGTAGTTTTTAATTTGTAACATATAAAAATCCGGGTGTTTAAAATTGATGAAATCAATCATCCGGTTTTTTTGTACCTAATATTTAACAATTTAATAGATTAAAAGTTTATTGAAAATGAGAGATTTAACAACAGATACACTTCAAGAAGAAGTAAGTAATAATAATTTGGTTTTTGTACAATTTTCTGCAGGATGGTGTGGTAATTGTAGAATTATGAAACCTAAATTCAAAAAATTTTCTACAGAAGTAGAAGGAGCTGAGTTTTTAGTGGTAGATGCAGAAAAAAATCCTGAATCTAGAAAATTAGCTAACGTAAATAATTTGCCAACATTTGCAGTGTTTAAAGACGGAGCGTTGGTAAACCAAGTACAAACAAACAAAACAGACGTATTAAAATCTTTTATCGATGAAGCTGCCAGTAATTAAACACATGACTCAGTTTATAGCTGAGAATGACGAAGACTATATACACGAAACCTTAGAAACTTTAGAAGCTTTAACAGAGGTTAGCTCTTTAAAAGATGAAGAGTTGGATGTTATTGGAGAAATTATTTCTAATTTATACGGAGCTATTGAGGTAAATAAAGAAATTAAGAACGGAGTACCTCAAAAAGAAGCGTTAAACAATTTTATGAAACGTGTATTAGGTTCTATAGATCAATAATAGTTGATTTTATAGAGATCTTTTAAATTATTTTATTTTGATGAAATTCTATCAAAATAAAATAGAAAAAGCAACATTGAAAATAAAGACATTTTCTAAAATGAAAATTTTTATTTTCAATGTTGCTTTTGCGTTAAGTGTTTACAAGTAAAAGCAAAGAATTTAAAATTTATAAACAAATAGTTTATTTAATAAAATCGTAATTCTAAATTTGTTGTTTCGACTGAATAATGCATCAATAAACATACATGGAGAATCAATATATACCGTACAAAGAAACAGGCTTTTTTTCTAAACTAATTGTTGATTATCTAGATAAAAAAGAATGTTTAGAACCCTTTTATCATCGTTTTCCATCTATTCATAATTTTAAAGCTCAATTAAAAGAAAAGACAACTTCTTTTCCTCTAAAGAATAGAGAAGTATTGGTAACTTCTTTACATAATCAATATAAAAATGTAGAAATAAGCGAAGCTACGCAAAGCAATATTGATGCTTTAAAATTAGAGAATACATTTACCATTACCACAGGACATCAATTAAATTTATTCTCAGGACCTTTATATTTTTTATATAAAATTATTTCGGTTATTAATCTGTGTAAAAAGTTAAAAGAAAAACATCCTGAAAATAACTTTGTTCCTATATATTGGATGGCTTCAGAAGATCATGATTTTGAAGAGATTCAATATTTTAATTTTAAACAAAATAAAATAAAATGGGATCGAGAAGCTGGAGGAGCTGTGGGAAGGTTATCCACAAAAGAATTGGATATTGTTTTTAAACAATTTTCCGATGCTTTAAATTCAGGGAAACATGCAGATGAATTAAGAACTATTTTTAAAGAAGCTTATGTAAATCATACAAACTTAGCAGAAGCTTCACGTTATTTAGTCAATACATTATTTAAAAGCTACGGATTGGTAATTATTGATGGAGATGATAAAGAATTAAAGTCGTTATTTAAACCTTATGCATTACAAGAGCTAAAAGAAAATACATCGTACCATTATGTAACTCAAACCAATTTAGCATTACAAAAAGAACAATACCCTATTCAAGTAAATCCTAGAGAAATTAACCTGTTTTATATAGGAAAAGGGTTTAGAGAGCGAATTATAAAAGAAGATGGAGTGTATAAAGTAAACAATACCCAACTTCAATTTGCCGATGCGGAAGATTTATTTAAGAATACTGACAAATTAGAATTTGTTTCTGGGAATGCTTTGTTAAGACCCTTGTATCAAGAAGTAATATTGCCCAATATATGTTATGTTGGAGGAGGAGGAGAGCTAGCTTATTGGATGCAATTAAAAACAACATTTAAGGCTTTTAAAGTACCTTTTCCTATGTTGCTGTTAAGAAATTCAGCCTTGTTAGTTTCAGAAAAACAACAGAAAAAGATTACAGGTTTAGATATAAGGATAGATGATTTGTTTTTACCTCAAGATAAGTTGATCGTAAAAAAGATTCAAGAAAAATCAAATTTAAATTACAATTTTGAAGAAAAGAGAAAGCAATTACAAGCTACTTTTTTAGAATTACAAGCGTTAGCTACTAAAACAGATGCTTCTTTTTTAGGAGCTGTTAAAGCTCAAGAAACAAAGCAATTAAAGGGATTAAATACTTTAGAAAAAAGATTGTTACGAGCAGAAAAAAGAAAAATGAAGGAATTGGTTGACAGAATTACACTATTGCATCATCAACTATTTCCAAATCATTCTCTACAAGAAAGACAACACAATTTTTCAGAATATTATGAAAACTACGGAAAGGAATTAATAGAAGTCTTATTAAAAGCCCTACATCCTCTAGATTTTAATTTCTCAGTTCTATGTTTTTAATTTTTATTTATAATAAATAAAAATAATATATTTGTATAATTAAGAATTATTCAAATACAAATAGGATGAAAAAAAGAATAGGATTATTTTTTGGTTCGGATACAGGAATAACAGAAGAAGTAACGAGTGATATTGTAGAGGCTTTTGAAGATATTGATGTAAAAGAAATTTCAGAAGCTAAAGCAGAAAATTTTGAACCGTATGAGATCATTATATTAGGTTTATCCACTTGGTATGATGGAGATTTACAAAGCGATTGGGAATTATTTTTTGAAGATTTTAAAACTATTGATTTTACAGGAAAAAAAATAGCTATTTATGGTTTGGGAGATCAAATAGGCTATGCAGAGTATTTTATTGATGGAGTAGGTATTTTAGCAGAGGTTGTTTTAAAAAATGGAGGAAATATTATAGGTAAGTGGCCTGTTGAAGGTTATAGGCATACAGAATCTAAAGCTACCATTCCTAATAATATAAATTACTTTTATGGGTTGGCCTTAGATAATGATAATGAACCTCATCTAAACGAGAAAAGAATAAAAGCTTGGATTTCTATATTAAAAAAGTACTTTTAATACTTTAAATTATTGATATGTGTTATTTAAAGCATTATATTTGCCGTAATTTAAAATAAATACTAAAATGAAAAAAACTATTTTAATGGCTATGCTAGGAGTTTCTATGTACTCTGTAGCTCAAGATTTACCAAAAAATCCAGAACCAGGTAAATGTTATGTAAGATGTACTACACCAGATGTATACAAAAACGAAGACGTACAAATATTAGTTAAACCAGCTTACAAAGTATTAAAACAAGTTCCTGCTGAATACAAGACTGTTACTGAAAAAGTTTTGGTAAAAGAAGAAAGTAAAAAATTAGTAGTTGTTCCAGCTAAATGGGGAACAAAAACAATTTCTTACATTAAAAAAGAAAAAGCTAATTCAATAAGAACAAGTATTGCTACTTTTAACAATTCTTCTGAGACTATTGAAATGAAGCCAGCTTATGCACAATGGGAGTTAAGTGCTGCTAAGCCAGATTGTGCTTCTAGCAACCCTGATGATTGTAAATATTGGTGTTACAAAGGGTATCCAGCAGTTTATCAAACTTACCCTACAAAAGTTTTAAACCAGGATGCAGATTTTACAAAATCTCCAATTAATGAAATTCCTTCTACGTATACTGTTAGAGTAATTGAAGAACCTGCAAGAGTTAAAGAAATAATTATTCCTGCAGAATACGGAACAATTAAAAAAACAGTATTGGTTAAAGATGCTTATACTACAGAAACAACAGTTCCAGCTGTATATAAAACAATAACAAAAGAAGTATTAGTTACTAAAGGAGGATTGACTACTTGGAAAGAAGTAGAGTGTTCTTTAGTAGAATACCAAGCATTGCCAATTAACTGGAATTTAGGAAGTGCTGTATTAACAGCTCAAGCTAAAAAGATAATAGATACTAGATTAATGCCTGTTTTAAAAGCAAATCCTGGAGTAAAATTAGAGGTAGCTTCTCATACAGATGCTAGGGGTTCTAAAACTTCAAACCAAGATTTATCTGAAAGAAGAGCGGTTGCAGTTGTAGATTACTTAAAAACAAAAGGAATTAATCAAAGTTTATTAATTGCTAATGGGTATGGTGAAAACAAATTAAAAAACAGATGTGCTGATGGTGTTTCTTGTACAGAGAGAGAACATGCAGCTAACAGAAGAACGGAGTTTAGATTGATTAAATAAGAATCAATAGATATTAAACTTTTTATAAAATTAAAACTCTTCTCATTATGAGAAGAGTTTTTTTGTGTACATATAATTTAATTTTTTTCATAAAATAATGTAATTTATCATTATATTATTTATATTGTTTTAAATTTTATAAACTAATTATCAATTTTATTTTAATATAGAAATGCTTAAAAAATTAATTATTTTATTTTTCTTTATTTGTTCAATAACTGGTTTTTCTCAAGAAAGAGAAAATTTAAAATGGGAACATAGTTATAAGCGTGTTTTAAAATTAGCCAAAAAGAATAAGAAACCTATTTTGGTTTACTTTTCTGGTAGTGACTGGTGTGCTCCTTGTGTAAAATTAAAAAAAGATTTTTTTGATTCAGATTTGTATACAGATTTATTTAATAAATTTAATTTATTGTACATAGATATTCCTCAAAGAGTAGATATTATTAGTCCTAAACAGTACATTCATAATCAAAAAGTATTAAAAGAATTAAACCCTAAAAAAGTATTTCCTAAAATTTTAGTTTTAAATAAAAAAGGAAAAATAAAAGATACTAAAAGTGGCTATAGTTCTATAGCAGAGCCGAGTATTTATACAAATATGCTTAAAAAATACGTTGATTAGGTACTATTCTATTATTCATATAAGATTACTGAATTTTTAGAAACTTTAGCTTTTAATAATCTACATTAAAATAAAAATTCCGATAAGAATAATTCTTATCGGAATTTTTTGTCGGGGTGGCAGGATTCGAACCTGCGACCTCCTCGTCCCAAACGAGGCGCGATGACCGGGCTACGCTACACCCCGAATAGTCATCAAAAAAAAACACCAAATATATGGTGTCTTAGAGCGAGAGACCGGGTTCGAACCGGCGACATTCAGCTTGGAAGGCTGACGCTCTACCAACTGAGCTACTCTCGCATTAATTTTTTTTAAAAATCCATGTGTAATATTTATAGTGGGGAGAGCAGGATTCGAACCTGCGAAGACGTAGTCAGCAGATTTACAGTCTGCCCTCGTTGGCCGCTTGAGTATCTCCCCAATAGTTTATTACTCTTTTAAAAGAA
>CALHCC010000099.1 GCA_937930675.1 uncultured Flavobacteriaceae bacterium | reverse complement strand
ATAACTTTTTTCATAATACTACGATTTTTCGTTTGATACAAAGTTACGCAAGCTATCTATCTAAATATTTTAAGTTAATGTAAACAAACCTCTTAAATGTAATTTTAACGAGGTTAGCAATAAAAGCAAACTAAAAAGACTTTAAAAAAATACTCTTCTACTTAAGTTTTAATTTTTGACAATTTAAATCGTTGTTTTTTGATAATTTAACAAACTACCATTTATCAATGCTTAACAAAAAAGCATTCTAATGTTAATTTAATGTTAACAAACAAAAAATCCGATGCCTATAAGCATCGGATTCCTCAATTTATTAAATATTATTTCTTAATAAGCTCTCTTATTATTCCCTTCATAGAAATTAATAAAAGCTTCATTTACAACTCTTTTCCCTCCATCTGTTGGATAATCCCCTGTAAAATACCAATCTCCTTCGTGATTTGGACATGCTTCATGCAATCCCTCTATCGTTTGGAAAATAATTTCTACATCCGCACTAATTTCTGAAGTTTTTAACATTTCAGAAATTTTATTAGAAATGATATCTGCAGTAAAAGGTTTGTAAACTTCTTTTACAAAATTCTTAATTCCTGAATCTGTATGATTACGTTGTTTAATACACTTATTATATACGTCTGTTACAATTTGGTATTGACCTGATTCTTTTAACAATTCTATAGCAGCTCTAAAAGCGATAAAATCTCCTAGCTTTGCCATATCAATTCCGTAACAATCTGGGTAACGAATTTGTGGAGCAGAAGAAACTACAACAATTTTTTTAGGTTGCGTTCTATCTAAAATTTTAATAATACTCTTTTTTAAAGTAGTACCTCTTACAATACTATCATCAATAATTACAATATTATCATCTTTTTTAACCACACCATAGGTTACATCGTACACATGTGCTACTAAATCATCACGACTATCATCTGCCGTAATAAAGGTTCTTAACTTTGCATCTTTAATAGCTAGTTTTTCGAAACGAGGCCTTTGAGCTAAAATATCACTAACTTGTTCTGCACTTAAATTTCTTCCTCCAGATAGTATTTTTTCTGTTTTTTGCTGATTTAAATAATCTTCTGCAGCTTCACACATTCCATAATAAGAAGTTTCTGCTGTGTTAGGAATGTATGAAAAAACGGTATTTTCTAAATCTCCATCAATACTTTTAACAATTTGAGGAAATACTCGAACTCCTAAATCTTTTCTTTCTTTATAAATATCAGCATCTCCTCCTCTAGAAAAATAAATTCGTTCAAAAGAACATGCCTTTTTTTCTTTAGGTTCTAATATTTGTTCAATACTAACCTTTCCGTTTTTCTTCGCAACAATTGCATGCCCTGGTTCTAACTCTTGTACATCTTCTATTGCTACATTAAATGCTGTTTGAATCACAGGTCTTTCAGATGCCACTACCAAAACCTCATCATCTTTGTAATAAAAAGCTGGACGAATTCCAGAAGGATCTCTCATCACAAAAGCATCTCCATGACCTAACAATCCTGCCATGGCATATCCTCCATCAAAACTTCGAGTCGCTCTTTTTAATATTTTAGGAATGTCTACTTTTTCTGCAATTACAGGAGAAGCTTCTTTTTTAGTATAATCTCCTTTAATTTCTTGATAAATTGCCTCTACTTGATCGTCTAAAAAGTGACCAATCTTTTCCATCACCGTAACGGTATCTGTACTTTCTTTTGGATGCTGTCCTAATTCTATTAACTCGTCTAACAATTGCTTGTTATTCGTCATATTAAAATTACCTGCAACAATTAAATTTTTATGTCTCCAATTAGATTGACGTAAAAAAGGATGTACATTCTCCATAGAATTTCCTCCAGAAGTTCCGTAACGTGCATGTCCTAGAAATAAATTTCCTATAAAAGGGGTGTTTTCTTCTAACCAAGCAACATCATCTTTTTTGGTTGGATTTGCATCAATTGTTTCGCTAATTCTCCCATTTATTTTTTTAAAGATATGCTGAATAGGTTGTTGTTTGTTAGAACGTATTCTACTAATATATCTGCTACCAGGATTTACGTTAAACTTAACACTTGCAAAACCAGCTCCGTCTTGCCCACGGTTGTGCTGTTTTTCCATTAACAAGTACATTTTATTTACGCCATAAAAAGCAGTACCATATTTTTCTTTATAATACTCTAAAGGTTTAAGCAACCTCACCATTGCAATACCACACATATTGTATCTTTTATTAATTAAACGTTACTAGTTAAATAGTGTCTTTATTTTTTTTGCAAAACTACAAAGAAAAATTTGTTAAGTTTTTAAATTTCTCCAAGCGGTCTTCTACCTCTTTGGTCGTAACTTCTGCAATTCTCTTAACACCAAATTCTTCAACGGTAAAAGACGCTAAGTTAGAACCCCAAATTACAGCATTCTTCATCGCCTCAAAAGTTAATTCCTCTTGTTGTGCTAAATACCCTGTAAAACCTCCTGCAAATGTATCTCCTGCTCCTGTAGGATCAAAAACATCTGCCAATGGCAATGCGGGTGCAAAAAACATTTGTTCTTTATGAAATAATAAAGCCCCATGTTCTCCTTTTTTAATTACTACATATTTAGGGCCCATTTCATGAATAATTTTTGCTGCTTTTACCAACGAATATTCTCCACTTAATTGCTGAGCTTCTTCATCGTTAATCGTAATCACATCTACTTTTTTCAACACCATTCTTAAATCGTCCAAAGCAATGTTCATCCAAAAGTCCATCGTATCTAACACTACTAATTTTGGTTTTTTAGTTAACTGCTCTAAGGCTGCATTTTGAACTAACGGATGTAAATTTCCCAACATCACTATTTCAGCATCTTTATAATCTTTTGGCACCACAGGGTTAAAATGCTCTAATACGTTTAATTCTGTAATTAACGTATCTCTTTTATTCATGTTGGTATGGTACTTTCCACTCCAAAAAAAGGTCTTTCCGTCTTTTACGACTTCAATCCCTTTGGTATTGATATTTTTTTCGTGTAACAAATCCAAATATTCTTGAGGAAAATCATTTCCTACCACAGAAACCAATCCAGCATCTACCTGATTAAAATTACTAGCAGACAATCCTATATAAGTTCCTGCTCCTCCTAAAATTTTATCTGTTTTTCCAAATGGAGTTTCAATAGCATCAAACGCTACCGTACCTACAATCAATAATTTACTCATTATAATTTGTGTTATTTACAAGCTAGAAGCTACCTAACTTATTATTGTATGCTTCCTATTTACTCAGTATCTTTGTTGCTGCAAAAATAAGTTTAAAATATGACTATCAAAGAAATACAAGAGGAAATTGTAGAGGAGTTTGCGATGTTTGATGACTGGATGGAACGCTATAATTATATGATTGAGTTAGGAAAATCTATCCCTGTCATAGAAGCACAATACAAAACAGATGACAATTTAATCAAAGGATGTCAATCTAAAGTTTGGTTGCATTCGGAATTAAACGGAGACATTTTAAATTTTTATGCAGATAGTGATGCCATTATTACCAAAGGAATTGTAGCTGTACTTTTAAGAGTTTTTAACAACCAATCTCCCAAAAACATTTTAGATGCCGATTTAAACTTTATTGATGAAATTGGTTTAAAAGAACATTTATCTGCCACAAGAGCCAACGGATTGGTATCTATGATTAAACAAATTAAATTGTATGCTTTAGGAATGCAAAGCAAACTAAACTCATAACCCCTTAAAAAACAAACAACATGGAACATCAAGAAACCATAGAAATAGGAGATAAAATTGTAAACGTACTAAAAACAATTTACGACCCAGAAATACCTGTAGATATTTACGAACTAGGACTTATTTACGACGTTTTGGTAAATGATAATAAACAAGCCAAAATATTAATGACCTTAACGTCTCCTAACTGTCCGGTAGCAGAGACCATGCCTAAGGAGGTAGAAGATAAGGTAGCTGCTCTTAAAGAAATAGACAGCGTAGAAGTAGAACTAACTTTTGACCCTACTTGGACGCAAGACATGATGAGCGAGGAAGCTAAATTGGAATTAGGATTTCTTTAACAATACATTTTATAAAGTATAAAATTTGTAGTTTTTTATAAAATACTACAAATTTGATATTTTGTACGGAACGCTACAAACTATAAACATGGACGAAATTGTAAATAGAGTTGCGAATAGCAACCTTAAAAACATAGACCTTGAAGATTTTTATCCGAAAGGAGAACGTGTATTATTTGATATTAAGGACTGGCTTTATGAAGAATTAATTTTAAAAGAAGTTGATTTTAGAAAAAAAGTAAACGCTTTTGATTGGTCTACACTTAAAGACAAATACGTTGCCTTTACCTGTAGTGTAGATGCTATTATTCCATCTTGGGCCTATTTGTTATTAGCTAGTAAAGCGAGTTTATATACCAAAAAAAATATTGTTGGCGATTTAAATATTCTTGAAACTGTTTTATATGTGGAAATTATTTCTAATTTTGACATAGGTCAATTTAAAGACAAACCTGTTATTATTAAAGGATGTGCAAATAAACCCATTCCAGCATCTGCATACTCTTTACTAATGGCAAGACTTGTCCCAGTTGTCAAATCTATTATGTATGGAGAGGCTTGCTCTACCGTACCCATATTTAAAAAATAAATTTAAAAACAAGAATTATGAAAAAACTAGTTTTAACCTTAGCTTTTGCATTTGGAGCTTTCTCTTTACATGCACAAACTATTGATGAACTAAAAAAAGATTTAGGAAAAAAGAAATCTGAAATTAGTAAA
>CALHCC010000098.1 GCA_937930675.1 uncultured Flavobacteriaceae bacterium | reverse complement strand
AATTGTAATCAGAAAAGCAAAGACAGAGGTGTTAGTTAGATACAATGGGAAGTATTCAAATATTAAATTGATCGATGAAAAAGGTCAAGAAGTTAAAGCTAATTTTAGCGAAAAATATAGAGGTTTAATTGTACCTAGAGCGAAAAAAGAAAAGAAATATTTTTTAGAAGTAGAGAAAGCAAATAAGGCTAAGGTATTCTATCACCAAGTTAATTTGTAATATTTTGATAAATTAAAAATATTAAACTTTTTAAAAAGAGTAATCAAATATTTGATTACTCTTTTTTTGCTTTGTGATGACTTTTTAAAGTAAGATTTCCTAGGTTAGAATCTAGAGTTTAGTTCTTTGAGAAGACTAAATAAAGTAGTTGTTGTTAAATTAAGTATTAGGTTAATTGTTTGTTTTTATTGGCGTTTTAATCTTGGGCAATTAATATTTAAATAGTAACCTTATGAGAGAAATTCGAAAACTTTAGAGATTCTTTTCGAGAGGATTAAAATTCGAATAAGTGCTTTGTAAGCTTGTTTCGATGAGTTTATTTGTGTTAAAATAATGAATCTCTAAAGTTGGTTTTGAGAAATAAAAAAGCCTTTAGATCAATGTAAATTGATTTAAAGGCTTTTAAAATATAATAGTAAAACTTTATTAAGCAGAGTTTCTACTTGCGTTGGTGTTACCAAATAAAGAACGAGTTACAATCTTTTCAAAAGTTTCTAATCGTTTTGTATCTGGATTGCTCTCCTTGCTTAAGTTTTGAACTTCTTTTAAAGCATATTGCTGTATAGTTAATAAAGGTAATACAATAGAATCACGGACTGCAATAGAAGCTTTACCGTCAGGGTAATTTTGCATTAACTCTTTATGACCGGTTAACTTTAGCAATAGTTTTTTAGTCAATTCAAATTCATCGTGTATAATGTTCCAGAATTGTCCAAATTCTTCGTCTTTAGCCATGTAACTGGTTAGCTCAAAGAAAGATTTTTCCATAGACATTACACTGTTTTCTAACAATGTTTTAAAAAAGTTAGAGTTGTTGTATAAATCTTGAATTTTATCAAACTCTCCGGCATCTTCGTATTTTTTAAAGGCAGTACCTACTCCAAAAAATCCTGGTACATTTTGCTTTAATTGAGACCAAGATCCTACAAATGGAATGGCTCTTAAATCGCTAAAGTTTAATTGATCAGACTTAGAGCGTTTTGATGGACGAGACCCAATGTTTGCTTTTCCGTAAAACTTTAAAGTACTCATACGTTCTAGGTATGGCACAAACATTTCGTGGTTTTTAAAGTCTGAATAGGCTTGGAAACTAGATTCTGCTAAATCTTCTAACAGTTCTTTTTGACTGTCGTTTAACGAAGCGTTCATAGGATCGTTAAATATTTTATTATTAATTCCTGCTCCTAACAATTGTTCAATATTGTATTGAGAAGAATCTAAATTACCAAAGTTAGAACTAATAGTTTGTCCTTGTATGGTTAACTGAATTTCTTTATTTTCAATATTTTCTCCTAAAGAAGCATAGAATTTAGATGTTTTTCCTCCTCCACGAGCTGGTGGTCCACCACGTCCGTCAAAGAAGATAACTTTAATTCCAAATTCACGAGATACTTTGGTAAGCTCTTCTTTAGCTTTGTAAATACCCCAATTGGCCATTAAATACCCTCCGTCTTTAGTACCGTCAGAAAAACCTAACATAATGTTTTGTTTGTTATCTCTGCTGGCTACGTGTTCTCTATATTCTGGAATAGAATACAATTGTCTCATTACTTGAGGAGCAATGGCTAAATCGTCAACAGTTTCAAATAAAGGAGCTACATCTACCGCTAAACCATTGTCAAAACCAGATAGGTTTAACATGGCAAAGGTTTCCATAACATTTAAGGCAGTTTGATTGTTACTAATAATGTAACGATTCGCACCTTTTTCTCCGTTTTCTTTTTGAATGGTTCCAATAGCTCTAATAGATCCTAACGTTCTTACAACCATTTCTTCTGAGAATTGGTCTGGATTTATATCGCCTTTAATTTTTGCTAAAACATTTATTTGTTCTTCTGGCGATAAATCTAAATAGTTGCTAGGGAAGGTAGTGTCTCCTTTTTCTTGCAATTCTTTTACAATTCCTGTAAATACATTGTGGTGTACTCTACTATCCTGTCTAATATCCATGGTAGCAAAATGGAAACCAAATATTTTTACTTTGTTAATAAAGCTATCTACTTCATCCACAAATAAGTCGCTGTATTCTTCTTTTAACGTCTTTTTAATAGAAACCATTTTGCTTAATAATGATTCTTTAGAAATTCGAATAGGAGAATTTTCAGTGATACAACTATCGTACAATGCAGATTCAATTTCATTCATCATTTCAAAAATACCAGGGAAGGTAAGTCTTCTTTTTAATTGACGAATGTCTCGGTAATAGTTTTTAAGAATAGATTGTCTTAATTTTCTAGCTACTTGTAATGTGGTTTCTGTGGTTACAAATGGGTTACCATCTCTATCTCCACATGGCCAAAATCCTAAGTTGATAATTTCGTTATCTATATCATCACCATCAAATAAATGAGATTGAATATAATCGTAAATTTTACTAATTGAGTGGTAGAAAACGTTTTCTAAATACCAGATTAAGCTAATCGCTTCATCATAAGGAGTTGGTTTTTTGTCTGCAAAAAAAGTAGTTCTACCTAATTGTGCTAATAACTTTTTAATAAGACTTAAATCATCACTTTTAATCGCTTTTTGTAAATCTGTTAAAATGGTTAACACAGTACCTGGATAAAATTGAGTAGGGTGTGCGGTTAATACCAAACGAGTTTTAAAGTCTGACAAATATTGCCTTAACTCATTTCTTACACGCTTAGAGCTAGCTTCTTCTTTAATATTTCTAATGGTACCCACTCCAGCCATATTGTTTACAATAGGAAAAGCGGCATCTTCAATCGCATCAAATAACACCACTTGTCTTTCGATGTACTGAATAAATTTGAACAGGAAGCTAATTTTGTCTTCTTCAGTAGATCCTGTTTTATATTTTGCAAAGAATTCATCTACAATTTCTGTGGGAGTTTTACCACTTTTAAAGCCTTCAATACAAGTTTCGTTAAATAACGGTAAAAGTGTTCCTGTTTTGCTTACGTTGTCAAAAGGTAACGTAGCAAAAACACTGTTGTAAACCTGGTATTTAGCAAGAACATTGTCGTTGAATCTTGTTAATTTGGTTTGTTTAGACATGCTTTATTAGATTAATTTGCCTAAAGATACAACAAGGCTATATACTGAGAAAAAATATGTTAAAAAATTACACTTAATTATAAAAAGTTAGAGAGTTAACACCTGTTTTTAACACTTAAAAATGTTACTGTTTTACGATGTAAATAACACTTGATGTGTTGTTTTTTACGGTATTTTTTTTGTCGGCTCTTAACCCCACAATCCAAATAATTTTGTTTTGATGGTTGCAAAGTATCCAAGTATTTTCCTTTTCTAATTTAGAGAATTTTATATCTTTATAATACTTACTCACTTTTTTGTTGCCCATCATGCCTGTGGGAGAAAAAATGTCTCCTACTTCTTTTTTTCTAAGGATTAATGGAAAAGGATTTTTATCGATATCTATACAAATGGTGTTTTTGTTTAACTCTTGTTGCTCTGTAGTAAAAAAGAGCGGAATGGGTAAGTGCTGCACATCATTTTTATGTTTGATGAGGTAGCTGTTTGGAGTAAGCTCTTTCTTTTTATAAAGAATTAAAAAAGATCGATTACTTAATAAACAATAGTTTTCAGAATAAATTTCTTTACCTGTTTGAGCAGTTGCTATTTTTTGAATCTCAGAAACCGTATGGAATCCATACTCTTTAAAAATTTCATACATCTCAAAATCGCTTAAAGCATTTATTAACTTTTTTTCGATTTTAATCTCGTTGTTTTTAAAACAAAACACCCTTTGTTTAATAGCGTTTATTTTTTGCTGTATAAAGTTTTTACTTTGGTGAAGGTGTTGAATGGTTTTTTTAAAATTTTCTTCGAACTGAGGATGTAGGTTGTAAAATTCAGGAACAATGTGGTGTCTTATTTTGTTTCTAAGGTATTTGGTTTCTGCATTGCTTTGGTCTTCTCTCCAAGAAATATCATTTTGTTGTGCGTATTCTTTAATTTTTTGTCTAGAAAAAATTAAAAGAGGTCTAATAATATTGTGATTCATAGGAGGAATGCTTGCTAAACCATCAATGCCTGTTCCTCTAGAAAGATTGATAAAAAAAGTCTCCATCACATCGTTTACATGATGTGCGGTTAAAATATAGGTGTAGCCATGCGTTGTACTCAGTTTTTTAAACCAATCATACCTTAACGTTCTTGCTCCAATTTGTGTAGATACTTTTTCTGTTTTACAATATTCTTTTGTGTTAAAACGGATGGAATGGAAAGGGATTTCCTTTTGTTTAGAAAAATTTTCCACGAATACTTCATCCAAATCACTGTCTTTATCCCTAAGACTAAAATTACAATGGGCAATGGCTATTTTGTAATCTAAACAATGTAATAAATGTGCTAAAACCATACTGTCTACACCTCCAGAAACGGCAACAAGCAAGTGTTGGTGTTTTAAAAAAGGAAAGGTGTTAGATAAGTGTTTTTGTAATTCTTTTAGCACGGTGTAAGTTTTGTGTTAAAAATAAACAATTCTATTGGGTTAAAACTTCTCTCATGGCTTTTGCTTTTAAGAGGCATTCTTGGTATTCCATTTCTGGATTTGCTTTTGCCGTAATGGCACTTCCTACAGAAAAGGATACGTATTCTTTTTTTTGATTGTATAAAATGCTTCGGATGACTACGTTAAAATCAAAATCATGTTCAGGAGTAAAATAACCGATGGCACCAGAGTAAAGTCCTCTTTTAGAAAATTCTAAATCTTCTATAATTTGCATGGCTGCAATTTTAGGGGCTCCTGTCATGCTGCCCATTGGGTAACAAGCTTTAATAGCATCTACTGCATGAATTTCGGGTTTGATGTTGCAAGAAATGCTAGAAATCATTTGATGCACTTGCTTAAAAGAATGTATTTTGCATAAGGAGTCTACCTGTACGGTTCCTTTTTGAGCAATGTGAGATAAATCGTTTCTAACCAAATCAACAATCATAATATTTTCTGCAATCTCTTTGGTGTTGTTTTGTAAAAATGAAATCTGTTTCTTGTCTTCTTCTAAAGATATTTCTCTTTTGGCAGTACCTTTAATGGGTTCAGAAACAAGATGTTCTCCTTGTTTTTTTAAAAAACGTTCTGGAGATGCAGACAATAGAAAAAGATGATTGTTTTTAAAAAATGTAGCAAATGGAGCTTTAGAAAGTTCGTTTAATTTAAGATAGGTGTTGATGGGGTTAATTTTAGCTTTGTTTCCGTAGAATTCTTGACAGAAATTTAACTCATAAACAGCTCCCTTGTGTATAGCATCTAATGCTTTGTTTATCTGTTTTGTATAGGTGTCTTTAGAAATTCGTGCTTGAATTTGGACGCTATTCTTTTCTGCTTTTACATCTGAAGTTTTTAAAATAGTGTCCCAATCACTTTCAATTTCATTTGCTAAATGAGTTGGATATCTAAAAATAACCGCATCTTTTATGATTTCTATAATTTTTTCGGGCTGAAAAAAAAATAAATCAGGAAATTCAAGAACATCAATATGGTTAGAATATAATTTTTCGGTATCGTTTTTTAAGTCGTAACCTAAATAACCAAAGGCATAATCGTTAATACTATTGATGTAATCTTTTAGTTTTTTAAATGCATTTTTAGGAGAGCCGGTAATGTGACTTATTTTATTTACCGCTAAAACCCCTTCGTAAATAGTTTTGTTATTTTCGTTGGAATCTAACCACGTAACAACGTTGTGTTGATGACTCCAAATTAAAACTTTACGTTTTATAAGAATCATATCATTTATAGAAAATAGTTTTTCTGTACGCTGCATTTATCTTGTTTAAAAGTACAAATTTAACAATCTTCATAAAGTCGAGCCTTGTTAATTTTAAATAAGTGTAATTTTTTAATAGATTTACAGACTAAATTCACCAATTTAACCATAATGTAGAAAGCTGATGTGTACTGTAACTTTTATACCCACAAATTCTGGATTTATGTTTACCTCTAACAGGGATGAGCAAGCAACTCGAAAAACTAAGAATCCGAGTTACTACAGAGAAGAGGAAGTCAATTTGTTTTATCCGAAAGATGAAGTAGCGGGTGGAACATGGATTGGTGTTTCCGAAAACAAAAGATTAGTGTGTTTGTTAAACGGAGGTTTTGTGTACCACGATCCCAAATTAAAATTCCCTAAAAGTAGAGGGGTTGTTGTAAAGCAACTGCTAACGTCTAATGATGTGTTTGCAGCAATGGAGCATCTTGATTTAGAAGGAGTAGCACCGTTTACATTAATTGTGGTAGATTGGAATAACGAAAATCGTTTGTGTGAACTGGTTTGGTGTAGAGGAAAAAAACACATTAATGTATTAGATAGTAATGAGCCTAAAATATGGTCTTCTTCTACATTGTACACACAAGAAATGAAAGAAGAAAGGAAGGCATGGTTTCAAAATCATAAATTAAATGGTGTGCAAGTTTTAGAACAAGATGTTTTAAAATTTCATCAAAATGAAACTTTAGGAACTCAAGAAACTTCTTTAAAAATGAAGAGAGCTGTGGTAGAAACGGTGAGTACTACAATGATTGTTAAGGATGATGCGAGTTTAAATATGAGATA
>CALHCC010000097.1 GCA_937930675.1 uncultured Flavobacteriaceae bacterium | reverse complement strand
GTAGTACCTGTGAGTAGAACCAATAGACCAGAATTAATGAGGAGGCTGAATTTGTTGTAAGTGTGAGTTAGAGGTTGAGTTGTATTGATTTTAGATGTAAAAGATGGTTGAAGAATTGTATCGTTTTTAAAAACAGTATTTCAATTGAATGAAAGTTGTAATTTTTACGAATGGAGTGTGTAGTTGGGGTGTTATCAAAATTTAAGGGAAGTTGTTTGTAATAACCTTTATATAAATCCAGGGGTAATTGCGTATAAATGTAAAAATTAATAGAAATTAAAGAATAAAACAACACTTTGTCTAATAAAAAAGTGCTTAAAACTGAAAAGATAAGTTCTCTAAATATCTAAAAATAATCCTAAGAGAAATTAAGCACATATTTAATTAGCTTTTACAACATTCTTAAAATAACAGACGAAACTGCACTTTTAGTAAATACAAATTTTAACGATTTTTTTCGAGTAGCTATTTTTATTGATAATCAAGCCAGTACAGATAATAATTTTTGTAGCCCTTATTGACGTTAAGGACGTTTTTGTAACAGGAAAAGGAATTATTAATAATAATTTATTAAGTTACAAAGAGCAGAACAATTATCCGGTAGATTTTTGGGGTTTTTATTAAAACGGGAGCAGTAAATTTACATCAATTTCTAAGTATTTATACTTAAAAATTATAAAGCTCTATTATGTAATATTCGTAAGAATCATTACATTTGCGTTTTATATAAATTTGTATCACAAGAATTAAAAATATACACATGAAATACGACGTTATTGTTATTGGAAGTGGACCTGGAGGATATGTAACTGCTATTAGAGCTTCGCAATTAGGTTTTAAAACTGCAGTTGTTGAAAAAGAATCTTTAGGAGGTATATGTTTAAACTGGGGATGTATTCCTACAAAAGCTTTATTAAAAAGTGCTCAAGTATATGATTACTTAAAGCATGTTGATGATTATGGTTTAAAGGCCGAAGCAATTGATAAAGATTTTGAAGCAGTAATTAAACGTTCTCGTGGTGTTGCTCAAGGAATGAGTAAAGGAATTGAGTTCTTGATGAAGAAGAACAAAATTGATGTAATTTTAGGTACAGGTAAAGTAAAAGCGGGTAAAAAAGTAGATGTAACAGATGCTGATGGTAACGTTGTAGAATACGATGCGGAGCACATTATTATTGCAACAGGAGCTCGTTCTAGAGAATTACCAAATTTACCTCAAGATGGTAAAAAAGTAATAGGGTACCGTCAAGCCATGACCTTACCAGAACAACCAAAGAAAATGATTGTTGTAGGATCTGGAGCGATTGGTGTTGAATTTGCTCACTTTTACAACTCTATGGGGACTGATGTAACCATTGTAGAATTTATGCCAAATATTGTTCCTGTAGAAGATGAGGATGTGTCTAAAGCATTTACAAACTCTTTAAAGAAAGCAGGAATTAAAGTAATGACAAACTCAGCTGTTGAGTCTGTTGATACTTCTGGTGAAGGAGTTGTTGCTACGGTTAAAACTAAAAAAGGAGAAGAAAAATTAGAAGCGGATATTGTTTTATCTGCTGTAGGTATTAAAACAAACATTGAAAATATCGGATTAGAAAATGTTGGAATTGTAGTAGATAGAGATAAAATTATTGTAAACGATTACTACCAAACGAACATTCCAGGATACTATGCTATTGGAGATGTAGTGCCAGGACAAGCATTGGCACACGTTGCTTCTGCAGAAGGAATTACTTGTGTAGAAAAAATAGCAGGTTTACATACAGAGCCTATTGATTATACAAACATTCCTGGATGTACTTATGCATACCCAGAAATTGCTTCTGTAGGAATGACGGAAAAAGCGGCTAAAGAAGCTGGTTACGAATTAAAAGTAGGTAAATTTCCTTTCTCTGCTTCTGGTAAAGCTTCTGCTGCTGGAACAAAAGAAGGATTTGTAAAAGTAATTTTTGATGCAAAGTACGGAGAATGGTTAGGATGTCATATGATTGGTGCAGGAGTTACCGATATGATTGCTGAGGCTGTTTTAGGTCGTAAATTAGAAACTACAGGACACGAAGTGTTAAAAACAGTGCATCCACATCCTACCATGTCTGAAGCAGTGATGGAAGCCGTTGCAGATGCTTATGATGAGGTGATTCATTTATAGAAATGATAAAAACATTTAAGGAAAAGAGAGAAATTACTAGTAATTTCTCTCTTTTTTTATTTTATCATAAAACTTTTATGTTTAATTAAACTTTTTTATCATTACAAAGTCTAAGCTATTATTGATCACAAAAAAATATGAAAAAGAAAATCCTACTATTTGCACTTCCTTTAATTTTAGTCTCTTTTACCATTGCTAGTCAACAAGACTTTATTAAAAATTTAACAGAAAAATTAAATAGTTATCAATTAAATGCTCCTGAAAAGATTTACGTACATACAGATAAGCCTTTTTATTCTTTAGATGAAAACATTTGGTTTTCGGTGTATTTAGTAAATGGTATTACACACACTAAGGCGTCTAAAAGTAAAGTAGTACATGTAGAATTGTTAAATGCTAAAGACAGTGTTTTAGAACATAAAAAACTATTTGTAAATCATATTGCAGCTTCGGGAGATTTTAAAATTGAAGAAAATTGGCAAGAAGGTACTTATTTGTTAAGAGCCTATACCAATTATATGCGAAATGATAAAAATGAAATTTATTTTCAGAAACAAATAGTTGTTCACAATATTCAAAAAAAGGAAAGTAATTTAAGTACCGATGCTAAGTTAGCAGAAAAAGAAGCTGTAAAAGAGACAACAAAGAAAGATATTAAAGCACCTAAAATTTATTTTTATCCAGAAGGAGGGTACTCTGTTGTCAATCAGCCTAGTACAATTGCCTTTGAAGTTAAGAGTAACACCTTTGGAAATATTAAAATTCAAGGAGTGATTAAGGATGAATTGGATAATGAAATTACTAGTTTTAAAACTACAGATTTAAATTTAGGACGTTTTACACTAATCCCAGAAGCAAACAAATCTTATTTCGCATGTGTAGAAATTAATAACAAAGAAGTAAAATACCCATTACCTAAGGCCTTAAGTAGCGGTTATTTGTTAAATGCAACCAATTTAAAAGATCACTTACTTATTAAAGTTTCATCAACAGAAAAACAAGGTTTGTTAGGTTCTTATCTTGTAGCGCATCAAAGAGGAGAATTGTTATTTCAAAAATTTGAAGACACAGAAAAAAAGGAAAGTATTGTAAAACTACCTTACAAAGGCATCAAGGATGGTGTTACACATATTACACTATTTAATAAGGATGGAAAGCCTGTAGCAGAAAGATTGGTGTTTATAGAGAATCCAGAAAACCAATTAACCTATCAAATAAGTACTTCCAAAAAACAATATGGGATTAGAAAAAAAGTAAATGTAGCCTTACATGTAAAAAATGCAAACGGACAAAATATCAATAGTTCTGTATCTATGGCAGTTAGATACTTAAAAGCGTATCCCTACAACAATAGAACAGGAAATATTAAAACATGGTTATTGTTAAATTCAGATTTACGAGGACAAATTAAGAATCCTAATTATTTCTTTAATAAGCCTAACGATCCTAAGAGAAAATATTTATTGGATTTGGTGATGTTAACTCATGGATGGAGACGATTTACGTGGTCTGAATTATTAAATAATGAAATGGCTACGCAACAGTATCAACCCGAAATAGGTTTGTTTATTTCAGGAAAAACCAAATACTTAAAAAGGCCGTATACAGAATTTTCTGCTCCGGTACGTTTAACTTTTTTAGGAAAAAAAATCGCTCAAGAACCTATTAAACAATCAGATTCTTTAGGAGTTTTTCAATATGGTCCTTATGTCTTTTTCGATTCGATACCTGTGATTATAGAATCTAGAAAAGATAAATTTAAATCTACGCGTAGAAAATCTAGAGATGTTGTGATTTTGGTAGATCAAGAAAAGAAGAGTGATATTCACATGTCTAAAGAAGTTCTATTTCATAAAACAGAACAAGAAAAAAAGGATTTAGAACTTAAAAATTTTATAAAAGTTACGAAATATATTAAAGAAGAGAAATTTAAGTTTGATCAGCAAGTACAAAAGCTAACCGAAATAGAAATTAAGGCAAAAAGAAGAACAGCACTTGAGAAGAGAGCTGATGAAATGGATGCTTTAACAGATTATGGAAGCCTTTTTGATAGCCAACGTTTAGATGTGCTAAATGATTTTCCTGGAGCTGGTGCTTTAACAGCTTTTGAAATTGTTGCCCAAATGAACGATGTTGATGTTATTAGTGATACTATATTCGTTAGGAGACAACGAAACGTTCCTGCAACAATATTAATAGATGGTCTTGAAGTAGATTCAGATTTTTTACAATCGATTAATGGAGATGAAATATCGTTTGTGGATGTTCTTAAAGGTACAGATGCAATTGCAGTTCCAAATGCTGCAGGAGGGGTGGTAGCTTTGTATTCTAATACAGGTAATGTAGGGAGTAGAAATGTAAAAAGAAAACCTGGTATTATAGATTTTCAGGCCAAAGGTTTTTACACAGCTAAAAAGTTCTATAGTCCAGATCATGTAAACGATTTTGAATTGATTAATGAAATTGATTTAAGAACCACTTTGTATTGGGAGCCTTTAATTAGAACAAAAGTAAAAGAAGATGTTAAGTTATCCTTTTTTACAAGCGACTTACGAAGTGATTATTTAATAGAAATAGAAGGAGTTTCTGATGCAGGAGTGCCTATACATGGGTATACAACGTTTACTGTGGAGTAAATAAACTGCTATTTCTTGTTAGAGCGTTAATATTTAATCTCATTTATTGGTAATAAGTTAAAGCCATTGGGTTGAATTTTTTTAAATTTACTTTAGATATAATTAAAGATGAATTTAAAGTTAACGAGACCTATTGCTTTTTTTGATTTAGAAACAACAGGTATCCATATTGCAAAAGATAGAATTGTAGAAATCTCTATTTTAAAAGTATTTCCTAACGGTACAAAAGAGAGTAAAACTTGGTTGGTAAATCCAGAAGTTCAAATTCCTAAAGAGTCATCAGACATTCATGGAATTACGAACGATAAAATAGCAAACGAACCTACTTTTAAAGAATTAGCTCCTTTAGTTTACGAAATGATTAAAGGCTGTGACTTAGCAGGATTTAATTCCAACAGATTTGATATTCCTTTGTTGGCAGAAGAAATGTTAAGAGTAGGGCTGGATGAGTTTGATTTGACAAATATAAAGTTTGTAGACGTTCAAGCTATTTTTCATAAAAAAGAACAGAGAACCTTAAGTGCAGGATATCAATTTTATTGTGGAAAGGAGTTAGAAGGAGCTCATTCCGCAGAAGCAGATACACTCGCTACGTACGAAATTTTATTAGCTCAGATAGCTAAATATGATGATATTGGTACAGATGTTGCCTCTTTAAGTGAATATTCCTCTCATCAAAAAAGAGCAGATTTTGCAGGTTTTATACAATTTAACGATAAAGATGAGGAAATATTTACGTTCGGAAAATATAAAAACAGAACTGTTTTAGATGTTTTTGCAGAAAACCCAGGGTATTACAATTGGATTACAAATGCAGATTTTCCACTGTATACCAAAAAAGTATTAACCAATATTCGTTTAAAAAGTTTAAACAACAAATTAAAGTAGTTTATGTACGTACCTTATCATACGCTTCCAGACAATTCAAGGGTTTGGATGTATCAATCTAATAAAAAGTTTACCACCTCAGATAAAGAATTTATCAACCATAAAACCATAGAATTTGTAGAGCAATGGACCAGACATGGAGAAAATGTAAAAGGTAGTTTTACTATTTTGTACGATCGTTTTCTAGTCATTGCTGTGGATCAAGATTTTGTAGAAGTATCTGGTTGTTCTATAGATGCCTCTGTAAAGTTGGTACAACAAATACAAGCCCATCTAAATCTAGATTTATTAAATAAGTTAGCCATAGCTTATAAAAAAGAGGAGGTTTTAGAAATAGCAACTTTGCCAGAATTTACACAAATGGCTAAAAATAAAGAGATAGATGCAACGACCATTGTATTTAACAACATGATTACTACTAAAAAAGGAGTAGAAGTTGATTGGGAAGTTCCTGCGAAGGACAGTTGGCATGCAAGATTCTTTAAGTAAACTTAATAATGAAAAACATTTTACTCTTATTATTACTTTGTGCAACTCCTTTGGTTGCACAAAACAATACATTTTACACCAAACCTTTACTAGCCAAAGACAGTTTGGCTCAAACTATTTGGGTAGATAGTATTATAAAGAATATGACCTTAGATGAAAAAATAGGGCAGTTGTTTATGGTGCAAGCCTATTCTAATAAAGATGCAAAACATGAGCAAGAAATTTTAAACCTTATTAAGCATCAACATATTGGAGGTTTAATTTTTATGCAAGGAACTCCTAAAAAGCAGATAGAATTATACAATACCTATCAAAAAAACAGCAAACATCCTTTGTTGGTGGGGTTTGATGGCGAGTGGGGATTGTCTATGCGAATTAAACCTTCTTTTGCTTATCCTTGGAACATGACGTTGGGTGCAGTACAAAACGATTCTTTAATTTATCAAGTAGCACAACAAATAGGAAATCATTGTAAAGAAGTAGGGGTACATATTAATTTTGCTCCTGTGGTAGACATTAATACCAATCCTAAAAATCCTATTATAGGGAATCGATCTTTTGGAGAAGATAAAAAAAAGGTCACTCAAAAATCCATTGCATTTATCAAAGGATTGCAAAGTGTTGGAGTTATGGCGAATGCAAAACATTTTCCAGGACATGGAGATACGGCTACAGACTCTCATAAAACATTGCCTGTAGTAAATTTTGATGTAAATAGACTAGATTCTTTAGAGTTGTATCCTTACAAACAATTGGTGCATTCTAATTTGGCAAGTGTGATGGTGGCTCATTTAGATATTCCTGCGTTAAAAACGGAAAAAGGAAAACCGGCTTCTATTTCTAAAAAAGTAGTGACGGATTTGTTAAAAAACAAAATAGGTTTTAAAGGTTTGGTCTTTACCGATGGTTTAAACATGAATGGAGTAGCACAATATACTTCTGCCGATCGTGTTTCTTTGGAAGCTTTAAAAGCAGGGAATGATATGTTGTTAATTCCTTTAGATGTAGAAAAAGGAGTGGCTACGATAAAGGCAGCTATCCAGAAAAATAATATTACAGAAGCGAGGTTAGATAGTTCTGTAGTAAAAGTGTTACAAGCAAAGTATTGGGCAGGTTTACAAAAGAACAAAGTGTTAAATAGTGATGGTATTCAGAAAAGAATACACACCACTAAAGACGATTTGTTGTATAAAAAAGTAGTTGAGAATGCAATTACCTTAGTGAAAAATAATAAAAATACACTGCCTTTACAACGGTTAGATACTTTAAAAATAGCTTCATTAACTTTAGGAGGAGCTACCAGTACGGTATTTCAAGAAACACTTAACAAGTACACAAAGGTTACAGAATTAAAAGGATTAAAAACAAAAAATTATCACGAGAAAATAGCAGATTATAATTTAATTATTATTGGTGTGCATAAATCTAGTGAGCATCCATGGAAATCGTATCAATTAACACGATGGGAGCGTGATATCATTCAAAAAATAGCCAAAATAAAAAAAGTAATATTGGTGAATTTTACGAGTCCTTATGCGTTGTTGGCGTTAAAAGAAATAAAAGATATAGAACATGTAATTGTTGCTTATCAAAATAACAAGGTATTTCAATCCGTAGCTGCTCAGCAAATTTTTGGAAGTCTTCCGTTTTTAGGAAAATTACCAGTTTCTATTTCTAAAAAATATCCAGTAGGTACAGGAGTTTATACCCGCTCTATTCATAGACTTTTATACGGTACTCCAGAAGAGGTAGGTATGAGTACTGAAAAATTAACAAAAATAGATTCGGTAGCTAATGTTATCATCAAAAAAAAAATGACTCCAGGGCTACAAGTGTTAGTGGCAAGAAAGAATAAAGTAATTTTTGAGAAATCCTACGGTTTTTATACGTACGATTCTATTCAAAAAGTAACTAAAAATGCGATATACGACTTGGCATCTTTAACCAAAATACTAGGAGCCTTACCGTTATATTTAAAAGCTTTTGATGAAAGAGTATACCGGTTAGATGATACTTTAGGAAATTTATTGCCTGAATTAAAAAACACACCTTTAGAAAATTTATTAGTGATTGATGTTTTTGCACATCAATCTGGTTTAAAACCGTGGATTCCCTTTTATTTAACAACCTTAAATAAGTTTTCTAAACAACCTATGTCTAAATGGTACAGCATGGTAAAGGATGACGAATACAATGTGAAAATAACCAATAGGTTGTTTTTAAAAGAAGAGTATACGGATAGTATTTACCATCAAATAAAAACAACTCCATTACGAGATAAAAGAGATTATAAATACAGTGGTTTGTCTTTTTTTCTGTTTAAAAAAATACTAGAAACACATTATAAAAAAGGAATGGATAGTATGTTAAACGATTCTTTTACTAATTTGTTAGGAGCTACAAGTTTACAATACAATCCCTTAAAAAAATACCCAAAAGACAGTATTGTTCCTTCGGAATTAGATAACTATTATCGATATCAAAAATTACAAGGCGATGTACATGATATGGCTGCGGCCATGTTGGGTGGTGTTTCTGGAAACGCAGGGTTGTTTGGAAATGCAAACGATGTAGCCAAAATGATGCAGTTGTATTTAAATAATGGTGTTTACGGAGGAAAAAAATATTTTAATAAGAACACCTTTGCCCTTTTTAACAAAGCTTACTTTAAAGAGAAAGACAACCGAAGAGGATTGGTTTTAGACAAACCTTCTGGAGACGATGCTGTAAAAAATACTTGTAATTGTGTGTCTTTAGAAAGTTTTGGACACAGTGGTTTTACAGGAACTTTTGCTTGGGCAGATCCTGAGACAGAGCTTATTTACGTGTTTTTATCTAACAGAACTTACCCTACTATGAAGAATAATGATTTAGGTAAATACGATATTAGAACGAAAGTACAGGCTTTGGTACAAGACGCTATTGTTACTCCTTAAAATTGCATTCCAACTTTAACATTTAAAATTCTACCTGTAAGTGTATTAGGTACACCATTGTATCTCTGCGTATCTACATCGTAAATCCAAGTATTGGTGGTGGTGTTTTTAATATCAAACATGTTAAATAGTTCGAGACCTATGTCTAGTTCTTTAAAATGACTTAAAAAGCCAGATTTGTATTGTTTATTTTTATCTACCAAAATATAAGCAGCTCCAATATCTGCTCTTCTATAAGGTCTTAATCTTGTTTGAAAATCGTATCTGTCTACTATCGCTCCTCGTTCTGCACTGGCGTTTATAGGAGAACCTCCAGGCAATCTAGAATTTAATACTAAGTTTAAAAATACTTTAAAATTAGGGTTGCTAGGTACGTAATCCTGAAATAAAATAGCCAGTTTAAAACGTTGGTCTGTAGGTCTGGCAATATACCCTCTATTGTCTGTGTTTTCTTCCGTTTTTAACAAACCTAAACTAATCCAACTTTCTTTTCCGGGTACAAATTCTCCACTCAATCTAAAATCAAATCCAGCTGCGTAGGCTTCGGTGTTGTTATTGGCATCGTATCGAATTCTAACATTGTCTAAAGAATACGCATTTACATCACTTAATTGTTTGTAATACACTTCAGAAATCATTTTAAAAGGTCGTTTCCAAAGGTTAAAACTATATTCGTTAGAAAAAACATAGTGTATAGATTGTTGTGCCTTTACATTTAAGTTTAATTCCCCTTGTAGGTTTCTTAATTCTTTATAAGAAGGAGGTTGATGGTAGAAACCCGTAGCAAATCTAAAGACCATGTCTGTGTTTTCCCAATCAGGTTTTAAAGAAACTCTAAATCTTGGACTTACGGTTTGTTGTAAATCAGATTCTTGTTGATTGGCATTGTCTTTAATACGCCAAGCTTGTGACCGTACCCCTAAATGATGCCAAAGTACATGATTTCCTAAAAACCATTTTTTGTTCCATTGCAAGTAGCCAGAAAATCTGTAAATATCAGCATTGTTATTAGAGTTGATTCTAAAAAATGGAACAATAGGAGCTTCAAAAGGAGTGTTGGGCTGATTATTTTCGATGTTTAAATTAGGATCTCTTAAGGTAATTCCATTGTTATCAACAAACGTAAATTCGTTAATACGATCTCTAATATTTTCTTTTTGAGCTTTAAAACCAAATTCAAACTTATGGGTATCTATTTTATGATTTAAGGTGATTTTTGCGTTTTGAATTAAAATATCCAAGTCGTTTCTAGCACGATCTAGCTGAGAACCAATTCCAGAGGTAAATAAAGAAGCTCCACTAATAGGGTCTATTTCTGATATGCTATACGTTCCATCAATATCAAAATACTCTTGCTCTTGTGTGTTAAAAGCAGAAGCTGTTACGTTTATTTTGGTGTTTTTATTAAAGTTGTATTTGTAGCTAAGGGCACCAAATAACGTTCTAAAATCGTCTTGTTCATTACCATCGTACAAAATAACAAGTTCTCTGGGTTGAATAATTCCACCAAATCGAGTTACTCTAGAGATGGGTCTAAAGTTGTAATTGTTAATGGCAATGTTTCCTAAAAAATCTACACTACTTTTTTTATTAATTTTATAAGATAAATAAGTTTGTACATCTGCAAAAATAGGTCTAAAGTTGGTTTCAGTATCTCTACTGTTTACCAATAATTGATTGTTTCGGTACCTCGCTCCAATAAGTGTGGATAGTTTTTTGTTTAAAAACAGGTTTTCGTACGTAACACTTGCTCCTAGCAAATTTAAATTTACGGTAGTTGCTTGTTTTTTAGGCTTTTTATAGTGAATGTTTAAAACAGAAGAAAGGCGATCTCCATACTTGGTTTCAAATCCACCTGCGGAAAAATTAATGTTTTCCGTCATGTCAGAGTTTACAAAACTCAATCCTTCTTGTTGTCCAGATCTTATTAAAAAAGGTCTATAGACTTCAATACCGTTTACATATACCAAATTTTCATCAAAATTACCTCCTCTAACACTGTACTGCGTACTTAGTTCATTACTGTTGTTTACCCCCGGTTGTGTCATTAATAAATTTTCTACTCCTGCGTTGGCTCCTGGAATTCTTTTGAATTTTTCGACTTTAAGACTTAACAAGCCTTCTTGTGCAGCTTTGTAGTTTTTAATGACCACTTCGTTCATCTGTTCTGATTGAACTTTTAGCTTAGGAGAATAACGAATGGTTTTGTTTTTAAGTCCTTTAAATGTTTTAAAAACAATTCCGTAACCAATGTAAGAGAACTTAACAATCGTTTTTTTGTTGGCAGGAAGTTCAATTTTATACCCTCCTTGGTTGTTCGTAATGCTTGTTTTATTATTGTAAGTAATGGTGACTCCAGCCAATGCTTGTTTGTTGCTATTGGTTACTTTACCTGCTAAATATCCTACCTGAGAAAATAATGCAGCACTATAAATAAAAGCAATAAATAAAATAATTTTTTTCAAAAGTAAACGAGTTATTTAGTAAAGTTAGATTCGTATGTTTTTGTGTTGCCTAATAAATCTTCAACCTTTAATTTAAAGACATGGTTTTGTTGTGTAGCTTTTAAGTCTTTTAAATTGTAAGTTAGTTTGTTTTTTTTAGGTTCGTATTCCATCAATATCCATTGATTGTCAATAGTAGCATAATAATTCTTAATGCCTGTTTCACCATCTTTTATATGAATGGTTAACGTATTTTTTTGTGTAATATTTTGATTTTTATAAAAATTAGCTTTGTAAATTTTAGGAGCAATGCTATCATATCTCAAATAAAAATCACCTAAATATTTGGTGTTTGTATAGATTTTATTTTCTTTTTTTAGTGTTTGAATGTAATTGTAGTAGTTTTTACTTTTTTGAGCAAAATACACATACTTTTTTTGATGTTTTGTTAAACTATCTGTAAAGTAGGTAAGTGTATATTTTTTGTCTAAAGGCAGTACTTTTTTGTGTACTGTAATTTTATTTTTAGTAGCACTATAATTAATATACGTGTTTTGATAAAAGGTATTTTTAGGAAATCTAATTTCAGAAAGCCCTTGTTTAAAAACGGTGTATTTTGCTCGATCTACAAAATAAGGAGTTTTTTTCGTTTTTTTGATGATAGGTGTAATGCTATCGTTACCTACAATAGGAATTTTAATAGTAACCGTATTTTTAGCCAAATCTTTCACCACAATTTTTATAGTGTACTTTTGTTTGTTTTGAATATGTACATACCCTTTGTTGATGTGATTTTTGTAAATGGATAGCTTATTATTCGGTTCAATATAGGTTTTCTGATATTTTTGATAATTACGAGCGTAAAAAGGATAATCAATTAACAAGTTGATGTATTTACTTTCATCAAAAGCAAAAGTTTCTAAATGATGATGGTAAGCAAGCGTATCGTTAACAAACATTTCAATGCTATACACTCCGTTTTTATTGGCTGCATTGTTTAGCAAATCGTGTGTGCGTATAGAAAAACCAATTTTTCCGATGGCTTTTAGCTCTTTAGCTACATACAATTGGTTGTTTATTTTTTTAGTATTGATGACTTGACTAGCAGAAATTTGATTCACTGCCGATGTTTCTCCAAAAGGAGTAACTCGTAAACTCCTAAAAGTAGGTGTAATGTTATCTTTAACATTGTAACCAAAAAGTAAAGGGTTGATTACTTTGGCGGTTTGGGTGTCTCTAATCTCAAAATGTAGGTGTGGAGCAGTAGAGCCTCCTGTATTTCCAGAATAGGCAATTACTTCGTTTTCTGTGACAGGCAATTCTGTTTTTGAAGGAAACAATTGAATCTCAAAAGACTTTTTTAAATATTGTTGCTTTTTTACGTAAGCTTCAATGGTTTTGTTAAACTTTTTTAAATGTCCGTATACGGTGGTGTATCCATTAGGATGGGTAACATACAACGCTTTTCCGTAGCCCCATAAAGATACTTTTATTCTAGATACATAACCTTCTTTGGCCGTGTACACTTTTTTACCACTAGTACCTTGCGTTTTAATATCAATACCAGAATGAAAATGATTGGTTCTTAATTCTCCAAACGTTCCTGCTAAAATTATAGGAATGTCTAAAGGGTTTCTAAACGTATGTTGAGGATATTTTTTTTGACCAAAAGACAAAGAAATAAAGAGCAGAAATATAAAAAGAATTGTTTTTTTCAAGTAAAGTATATTTTAAATGAGTACAAAAATATTATAATATCTTAAAAAACACGTATAAAAGGCTGAGAAACAAAATGAATGCACTAAAAAGTTTTTTGAGCATTAAAAAGTTGTATTTATCAATAACAATGCTATTTTTGTAAGTATTGTTTTAGCAATTGTAATATGAGAAGTCAGTACGAAATGATAGCAAATTTACAAGCTAATATAGAACGACTTTTAGAGCGTTACGAGTTTTTGCAGAAAGAGAACAAAATTTTATCCGATCAAAATTTTAATTTGCAACAAACAAATAAAGGTTTAGAAGATGAAATTTCTTTTTACAAAGAAGAGCTTCAAGTATTAAAAATAGCTAAAACATTAGGAGGCAGTGAAAATTATAAGAAAGATACGAAAGCTAAAATAGATTTTTTAGTTTCGGAGATAGATAAATGTATTCAAGAATTAAATACATAAGCTCTTTAGTACATGGCTGATAGTTATAAAATTAATGTGATAATTGGTGGGAGAAATTATCCTGTTTCTGTAGAAAGTACAGAAGTAGAACAAGGGATGAGAGCTGCTGCAAGTAAAATTAACAAGTTAATTGCCAATTATGAAGATAATTATGCGGTAAACGACAAACAAGACGTTTTGGCTATGTGTGCATTACAATTTGCTTCGTTTATAGAGGTAAATAAAGTGCTTAAAGAAGAAGAAAAAGATGCTCTGATGACTGAAATATCAAAATTAAATAGTACATTAGAATCGTATCTAGAGAAATAACGTTCATTACATAAAAATAAAACACTGCCTACTTTGGTTTCCGTTTGATAAACTCAACACTATATCTTTAAAAAGAATGAGTCTATTGCGTTAAAGCGAGCTGTCTTGTACAGATACTTGATCGTAATGTTAGTTCTAAGAAATGCTTTTTTGGAGTTTATAAAACCAACCTTAGTAGGTTTTTTATATATATCAAATTTTAAAATACAAATGGGTAGTACTACGATAATGTTAATTGCAGTTGGAGCTTTGTTGCTAGGTTTTTTACTTGCCAAAATACTAGAGAAATTTAAAGCTTCTCAAATCTTAAAAAATGCTGAAAAAGAAGCGGCATCCAAATTAAAAGAGGCAAAATTAACCGCAGAAAATGTTAAGAAAGATAAAATTCTTCAGGCAAAAGAAAAGTTTATTGAACTAAAGTCTGAGCATGAAAAAGTAATTTTTGCAAGAGACAAAAAAATAACGGATGCAGAAAAAAGAATTAAGGATAAAGAGACTTCTTTAAATAAAGAGATAGAGAAAAATAGAAAATTAAACAAATCTGTAGAAGAAAAAGTATCGGATTACGATCATAAAGTAGCTATTTATACTAAAAAGCAATCAGAATTAGAAAAACTACACAAACAACAAGTAGAAATTCTAGAATCTGTTTCGGGTATTTCTGCAGAAGAAGCTAAAGTACAATTGGTAGACTCTTTAAAGGCAGAAGCTAAGACAGATGCCATGTCTTACATTAGAGAAACTTTAGAAGAAGCTAAATTAACAGCAGAGCAAGATGCTAGAAAGGTCATTTTAAATACCATCCAAAGAGTAGGAGTAGAGCAATCTGTAGAAAACTGTGTTTCGGTGTTTAATATTGAGTCTGACGATGTAAAAGGTAGAATTATTGGTAGAGAAGGACGAAACATTAGAGCGATAGAATCTGCAACAGGAGTAGAGATTATTGTAGATGATACTCCAGAAGCAATTATATTATCTTGTTTTGACCCTGTGCGAAGAGAAGTAGCTCGTTTGGCAATGCACAAATTAGTAACTGATGGACGTATACACCCTGCAAGAATTGAAGAGGTGGTAGAAAAAACAGAAAAACAAATCCATCAAGAAATTATAGAAGTAGGAAAAAGAACCGTAATGGATTTAGGAATTCACGGCTTACATCCAGAATTAATTAAAACAGTGGGTAGAATGAAGTTCCGTTCTTCTTACGGACAAAACCTATTACAGCACTCTAGAGAAGTAGCAAACTTATGTGGTTTAATGGCTGCAGAATTAGGTTTAAATGTAAAAGCGGCTAAAAGAGCAGGTTTGTTGCACGATATTGGTAAGGTACCAGATACAGAGAGTGAACTTCCGCATGCTATTTTAGGAATGCAATGGGCAGAAAAATATGGAGAAAAACCAGATGTATGCAATGCTATTGGTGCTCACCACGACGAGATTGAAATGAAAACCATGATTGCTCCGATTGTGCAAGTTTGTGATGCTATTTCTGGAGCAAGACCAGGAGCAAGACGTCAGGTATTAGATTCTTATATTCAAAGATTAAAAGACTTAGAAGATTTGGCTATTGGTTTTACAGGTGTTCAAAAAGCGTATGCAATTCAAGCAGGTAGAGAGTTAAGAGTATTGGTAGAAAGTACCAAAGTAAACGACGACCAGGCAGCAAATTTATCTTTTGATATTTCTCAGAAAATACAAACAGAAATGACTTACCCAGGTCAGGTAAAAGTTACCGTAATACGAGAAACAAGAGCGGTAAACGTAGCGAAGTAATAAAGTACATTATATTTTTATAAAAAAAAGCCTTTTTAGAGACTATCTAAAAAGGCTTTTTTAATGGGCTCTAGGATGGTATTTGTTTACGACTTCTATTAATTTTGATTTATCAATGTGCAGGTAAATTTCTGTAGTGGTAATGCTCTCGTGTCCTAGCAATGCTTGTATTACCGTTAAATCTGCTCCACCGTTTAATAAATGTGTGGCAAAAGAATGTCTAAAGGTATGCGGACTAATTTTTTTTTGAAGATTTGTTTTTTCACAAAGTTGTTTTATAATGGTAAAAATCATCACTCTTGTTAGTTGATTTCCTCTTCGGTTTAAAAATAAAACATCTTCACTTCCTTTTTTAGGAGGAGTTTGTATTCTTTGTGTATTAATATAGTTGGTAATTATTTGTTCCGTAAAATCATTCACAGGAATTAATCTTTGTTTGTTCCCCTTTCCTGTAATTTTTAAAAAACCTTCATCAAAATATAAATCAGAGATTTTTAAGCTAATCAATTCACTAACACGCAATCCACAACCATACAAAGTTTCTAAAATGGCTCTGTTTCTTTCTCCTTGCGGATGGGTTAGGTCAATGGTATCTATTAGCAAATCTATTTCAGATTCGGATAACGTGTCTGGTAATTTTAATCCAATTTTAGGAGACTCAATTAACTTCATGGGGTTGTCGTCTCGCTGCTTTTCTAAGACTAAAAAATCAAAAAAAGCAGAAAGTCCAGAAATCAGTCTCGCCTGAGATCTTGCTTTGTGTGTTTTAGAGTAATCGTAAATAAAATTTTGTAAATCTTCCGTGCTTATATTTTT
>CALHCC010000096.1 GCA_937930675.1 uncultured Flavobacteriaceae bacterium | reverse complement strand
TTAAGCTCTTATTTTTTGTAAAGCATCTGCTACACCACTATAACTTACTACTTGTCCTTTTAACTGTTGTGTTACCCATTCTTTTTCTTGTTGATTCGCTTCTAATTGATTTAAAATATTCACCAAATGCATTTTCATATGCCCTTCTTGTATTCCAGTAGTTGTTAACGCTCTTAAAGCAGCATAATTTTGAGCCAAACCTGCCACAGCAATAATTTGCATTAATTCTTTAGCCGATGGATTGTCTAAAATTTCTAAAGACAATTTAGACAATGGATGCGTACTGGTTAAACCTCCAACCGTACCTAAAGCCAAAGGCACTTCTATAGAAAATGTAAACATTCCGTTTTCTATACTACAAGATGTTAAACTCTTATAGTTTCCTGTTTTTGCTGCATAGGCATGTACTCCAGCTTCTACAGCTCTAAAATCGTTTCCTGTAGCAATTACTACGGCATCAATACCGTTCATTACTCCCTTATTATGTGTTACCGCTCTATGGGGTTCTACATTGGCTATGGCAACTGCTTGTTGCATTTTTTTAGCAAACAAAGCTCCATCTGTTGGATGTAATTTTTCTACCTCACAACATACCGATGCTTTTACAACACATTGAGGTACGTAATTGGATAAAATACTCATCACAATTTCTATATCTTCTTTTTTAAATTCCTTCGCAATGGCTTCTAAACAAGAATTTATAAAGTTAGCTCCCATAGAATCTTTTGTCTCAAAAGTTACATGGATTTGATAATAGTTTGCTAATTCCTCTGTCTTATCTCTTAACTCCACCGTTAAAATTCCACCTCCTCGTTTACGCATATTTTTAGTAATCGCATCGGTTGCTTGGAGTAAACGCTCTTTCTTAACTTTAAAATAATCTTGCAATGTTTCAAAATCACCTTCATACATAAAATGTACTTGTCCTACTTTTTGCGTGTCTATTACTTCTGCAGTAAACCCTCCCTTATCCGACCAAAACTTTGCAACCAAAGAGGCCGCAGCTACTACAGAACTTTCCTCAATAGCCATCGGTATGGTGTAATTTTTATCATTGATGATAAAATTGGGTGCAATACCATAAGGCATGTAATAATTAGAGATGGTATTTTCTATAAAATCATCGTGTAATTGTTGCAATTGCTCATCATTATTTACATATTGAGCTAACACATTTTTGGTTTCTGTAGGAGAAAGGGTAAAGTTATTGGCTAACCAATCTATTTTTTCGTTTTTAGATAGCTTAGAAAAACCTGAAATTAATTTTGACATGTTATCGGATTATTTTAACAACAAATATACAGTTCCTTTTAAAATCTCGTAAAATTGAACAGTACATTGTTTTTGTAATTTTAAAAGACCTATTATTCTATAGCTGCCTTGTCAACTAAAAAACATCACTATAACTTACATTAAAACTCGATCCTTTTCGTTAGTTATCACAAATAGTTTATTTTTATATTTTCAAAACAATCAATGCTTATGGAACTTACATATGGAGGTAGTAAAACAAATCAACAGCAAGTTTTAGGGCATCCTTCGGGGCTTTTTGTACTGTTTTTTACCGAAATGTGGGAGCGCTTTTCTTTTTATGGAATGCGAGTTCTTTTGGTGAATTTTTTAACCATGGCTGTTACAGGTGTTAACAATCCTGGTTGGGGTTGGAACGCAGACCAAGCAGGAGCCTTGTTTGGTACCTATGCAGGATTGCTTTACATTACCCCTATTGTAGGAGGAATTGTTGCCGATAAATTAACAGGTTATAAATGGGCCGTTGTTATTGGAGCTTTTATTATGACGTTAGGTCATGCTGCCATGGCTCTAGAGACAGAAATTACGCTGTATTTAGGTTTAACTTTATTAGTGATTGGTACTGGTTTTTTTAAACCCAACATGACTTCTATTATTTCTGAAATGTACAAACACGTTCCTCAAAAAAAAGATGGAGCCTACACTATTTATTATATGGGTGTAAATGCTGGTGCTTTTTTTGGAATGATGTTGTGTGGTTATTTAGCCGAAACCAAAGGTTGGGCTTACGGTTTTGGATTGGCAGGTATCTTTATGCTATTTGGAACTTTACAATTTTGGTTAGCTGCTCCTTTATTTGGAAACATTGGAGACGTTCCTAAAAAAGAAACAGACAAAGAAAAGATTGCTAAAAAAATAAACCCATTTACTTCTATTGATAAAATTTTAATTGCCATCTCTGCCACTGGAGGGCTTTTATATTTATTAAACGATCCTAGTTCTAAAATTGCCAATATTAATTTATTACCTAAAAAACTACTTCCTAATATTGATAGCATTTCAGGTGCTACGCAAATTATCATAAGTTGTTTAGGAATCTTTTTATTTTTAGTAATTAGTAGAATTCGTAGGTATGAAAAAGTAATTGCCGATAGAATGATTGCTTTAATTATTTTTGCCATTTTTACCGTTTTCTTTTGGATGTCTTTTGAACAAGGTGCCACCTCACTTATTATCTTTGCAAGAGATTATACGCAACGAGAGTTATTCGGCAATTACGCTACCGTATTTAACATTATTAATACCTTACTTACCGTATTGCCTTTGCTTATTATTTCTTGGGTATTGTTTTTATTATACAAGCAAACTCATCAATTAATTAAAATATCAAACTGGATTTTAATCGTTAGCTTTTTAGCCATTTGGGTAGTCGTAGGACAAATGGTTTATCAAGAATTCTCCTCAGACGTAACCACTGTTACCGTTTCTTGGTTTAGTACCTTAAATTCATTTTTTATCATTGCCTTTGCTTCTTATTTTTCTAAGTGGTGGGAAAGTAAATACAATCCTAGTTCTGCACAAAAATATGCCCTTGGTTTGGTGTTGTTAGGAATTGGTTTTGCCTTTTTAGCTTATGGAGCTCATGCTATTCCTTCTAATGCAACAGCAGGTACGGTAAAAGTTAGTATGATTTGGTTGATATTAGCCTATTTATTCCATACTTTAGGAGAGTTGTGTTTATCTCCTTTAGGATTGTCACAAGTTAGTAAACTCGTACCAGGACAAATGATTGGTTTTATGTACGGAATGTGGTACTTAGCCATTGCCATAGGAAATAAATTAGCAGGATCTTTAGGAGGAAAAATAGAGGAGATTACACAACATTATAGCTTATCTACTTTTTTCTTAATCTTTACCTTAGTACCTATTGTAGCAGGAGTTGTTATTGCATTGTTAAATAAAACTTTGGTACGAAAAATGCATGGTATCACGTAAACAAACGTAAGACTGTTCTCTAAACATAGACCAACATTAAAAACATACAAATTATGAAACGATATTTTTTATTTTTATTTCTTATACCACTAACCTTATTAGCCAACAATCCTGAACCCAAAGAAATACATTGGATTAGTTTTGAAGAAGCCGTTGCTTTAAATAACAAAACTCCCAAACCTATTTTAGTAGATGTATATACAGACTGGTGCCATTGGTGTAAAGTAATGGACAAAAAAACATACACCAACCCAACTGTGGTAAACTATATAAACACTAATTTTTACGCTGTTAAATTTGACGCAGAACAAAAAGAGCCACTTACTTTTAACGACACTACATTTAATTATGTAGCTAGCGGAAGAAGAGGCTATCATGAATTTGCAGGAGCTATTTTAAAAGGAAAATTAAGTTTTCCGTCTACTGTATTCTTTAATAAAGAAAAACAACTAATTTATGCAGCTCCTGGATATCTTAAAACGCCTATGATGGAAAAACTAACCTACTTTATGAAAAACGAAGTGTATTTAACTAAAGATTGGGAGAGTTTTGAAAAAGAATTTAAAAGTAAACTATAAGCTTACCACATAAGCACCTTGTTGTTTAACATCATAAAAAGGTACTTGTAATTTTTTACAGGTGCCTTTCCATTTTAAAACAATATTCGGGTAGTTATTAGCACATATAATGATACGTTTTGGATGCAATGTTTTGATCACTCGCTCCAAATTTACATTCGGATGATCGTCTAAAATCAATACTAAATTAGGTGTAGACAATGAACTATAATCTAAAGCATCGTCTAACAATAAATAGGTGTTTTGATGAAATTGAAATACCTCATCCGATACAAGCACCTGTTCCTTAATGTTATTTCTAATACCATTCATTTGCAAATCTCTCTCATCAAAATGGTTGTAAACAAACAACTTATCCTTTTTCTTAACAGAGATCATTACAGATTTGTAAGTATTGTACACCACTAGTTCCTTTTTATGATGTAGAACATTCCGCATATACACACTATGTAATTGTAATACCATCACCCAAACAAGCACAAAAGTCCCTCTTTTAAAATTCCAATTTTTAAACAAATACCAAATTAAAAACAAGAGTATATAATATCCGAAGACCTGTAACTGAGTAAAATTAATTTGTTTCCATAAAAAGGAATCCATCTCCCCTAAAAAACGAATCACAGCTACATACTGTTCTATAAACAACGTGTATACATAATCTACTCCTGCAACTTGCTCCCACACTACTAATTTTAACAATACAACAATACCTCCGTACAATACCAAAGGTAATAACGAAACTGCATAAAAATTAGCGATTAAAAACTGAAACGAAAATTGATGAAAGTAATACAAAGAGACTCCTAAAACACCCAGTTGAGCAATCACAGAAACCAATAAAACATCCACAAAATATTTGAGGATTTTATTTTTAAGTTTCCACCTGCTAGCCACGATAGGATAAAAGGTTACTATAGAAATAACCGCTAAATAACTTAACTGAAAACCTGCATCCAACAAATAATTAGGATGACATAGCAACAGCACCAAAGCAGATGTTACAATAGGTTCTAACAACAAACCTTTTTGTCGTTTTAATTTTGCCAACAAAATAAAACCAAACATCGTAACGGTTCTTACAACAGAACTAGACAAACCAGAAAAAATAGCAAAACCAATTAAAAGCAATAACACCAAAAACACCTGTATGTATTTTCCTGATTTTAGGATATTTAAAAAGGATAACGCATAATAAAAGAGTAAATACAATACTCCAATGTGCATACCCGAAATGGCTATTAAATGTACCACTCCACTATTTACAAAAGCCGTTTTTGTTTCTGATGTTAAATACTCTTTATCGCCCAAAAGCATCGCAATTAATAAACTTTTTGTAGTAGACGATAATGCTAATTTGATTACTTTTTGCTCTACAGCTGTTCTTAAATATTGAAGTTGAAACGGTATAGTTTCTTCTCTCCTTATTTTTACGTACTGTTTTACATATACTTTTCCGTAAACCTGTTTGCGTTTTAAGTAGTGCTTGTAATTAAAATCATAAGGAGAAATAGGATGATTTATTTCTTTAAGCACAGCGTTTGCTACGAGTACATCCCCCACTTGAACTACATATAATTTAGGAATGGTAACTAAAATTTTACCGGAACACTTCTTTGTATTGATTTGATGAAGATTTGCATAAAACCTATGATTTGCTGCTGTAGATGTTATCTGTTTTACAATGGTAAAACGCAAATTTCCTTTTTTAGTTTTAAAATGTGTATAATGATCTTCTTTATGAACATCGTTGGTAATATACACCGAAAAAGAACTGAATACATATCCAACGCATACAATAAAAAACAGAAATAAGTAAGCTCTTTTATAACGATAAAAACCTAAAACACAAACTAGCAAACATAAAAACACTATCAGTAAACACTCATAATCAGCAGGGTATAAAACCCCTATGAGTACACCTAACAATAATTGAAAAGGTAAATATGTAAACAATAATTTCATAGCTCTTTAAAGCTACAAAAATCTATGCGTTTAAAATATAGTTGGCTAAATTGTTAGAAGCTCCATCTCCTCCTAGTGTATGATGCAATACTTCGTATTCTTTTAACATCAAAGTTCTCCCGTCTCCTTCTAATATGGTATTTAACTCTTTTTGTAAATCTTGTGGATTTAAATCTTGTTGAATCAATTCTTTAACTACTTCTTTGTCCATCACTAAATTAACCAAAGAAATGTATTTTATTTTCACAAACAATTTTGCTACAAAATAAGTCAACCCACTTGTTTTGTAACACACCACTTGCGGAACTTTAAACAAAGCTGTTTCTAAAGTTGCCGTTCCAGAGGTTACCAAAGCTGTATGAGCAATTGCTAACAAATCGTAGGTTTGATTTGTAATAAACTTCACATCGGTATCTCCGATAAACTCTTTATAAAAAGATTCTTTTTTACTAGGAGCTCCTGCAATGACAAACTGATAATCTGGATAATTGGGAACTACCGTAAGCATTTCACTTAAAATTTTATTAATTTCTTGCGTTCTACTCCCTGGTAACAAAGCTATAATAGGTTTGGCTCCTAAATTGTGTTGTGTCCTAAAAGCATGCTCGTCTACTGGTTTTCTACTCGTAATTTCATCCAACAGAGGATTTCCTACATAATTTACCTTGTAATTGTGCTTGTTTTTAAAATAAGGTACTTCAAAAGGAAAAATAACATGCAGGGTATCTATGTATTTTTTAATTTTATGAATTCGCCCTTCTTTCCAAGCCCATATTTTAGGAGAAATATAGTAGTGTACTTTTATGTTATTTTCTTTGGCAAATTGGGCAATTCTTAAATTAAAACCAGGATAATCTACCAAAATCAGCACATCGGGTTGATACGCTAAAATATCTTGCTTACAGGTATTGATGTTTTTAAAAATACTTCGTAAATTTTTTAACACTTCTAAGAGTCCCATAAAAGCCAATTCTCTGTAATGCTTTACAAGTGTACCTCCTACATTTTTCATTAAATCTCCTCCAAAAAATCTAAAATCTGCATGTTCGTCTTTTTGAACTAGTGATTTCATCAAATTAGAAGCATGTAAATCTCCAGAAGCTTCTCCTGCAATAATATAATACTTCATTTACAAAAATTTTAATATGGCAAAAACAACAGCCAACACCACTACAGCCATCAACACTCCTCTAGCCTTATATACTTGATTTCTTTTAATAAATAAATGAAATATCAATACATTGGGCAGCGTACCTAACGTAATTACTTTAGATAATAATCCGCTATGTTTTAATTTGGTAAAAGCACTTTGTAAACTGTACTGGGGAAACATGATGAGAATGTACAACACAGAACCCAATAAACAAACTGCAAGTCCTACCAATGCACCTATTAAAATATCTTTTTTTATATTATTCATTCAGCTTCCAATTATTTAATTTTTGTATCATGTAATGTGCCGTTAAATCAAATTGAGTAGGTACTAAGGACACATAATTTTTCTGTAACCAAAACTCATCAGTATCTTCTCCAGCATCTAAATTTTCAAACACTCCTGTCAACCAAAAATATTCTTTTCCTATTGGGTTGGTTCTTTTGTCAAATTTTTCTTTCCAATTGGCTCTTGCTTGTCTACACACTTTAATTCCTTTATACGGTTCTTCGGATATTTTAGGGAAATTTACATTTAACACAATTCCATCTGGCAAACCATGTGTTAAAACTTGTTGCGTTATTTTGTTGATGTATTTCTGAGTTTGACTAAAATCTGCATCTTTAGCATAATCGCATAAAGAAAAACCAATGGCAGGAATTCCTTCTACACCAGCTTCTATTGCCGCACTCATCGTACCAGAATAAATAACACTGATAGAAGAATTACTTCCGTGATTAATTCCCGATACACAAAGATCTGGTTTCGAAGTCAACACCTCATTAATTGCTAATTTTACACAATCCGCAGGAGTTCCTGTACAAGCCATCTCTTTCACCACTCCTTCTGTGGTTACTTTTTGAGGCTTTAACTCTAAAATAGCATCAATGGTAATGGCATGTCCTTTACCACTCTGAGGTTTGTCTGGAGCTACCACGTACACCTCTCCTAGTTTACACATTTCTGCAATAAGTACACGAATTCCATTGGCATCAATACCATCATCATTGGTTACTAAAATTTTTGGTTTGATTTTTGTCATGTAGTTCTAGTTATTCGACAAATTTAAGACAAATAAATTTAGGTAATTTTCTTGCAAAGCTTTTAGATGTACAATTCTTTAAAATCTATTCGATTGAATTGTTTTAAAAGCTATCAAAAAAACCTATTTTAGTAATTCTTATACATTCAGATGCTATCATACATGAAAAAACATATAAAATACCTCTACATTTTTACTGTAATTATTGCAATATCAATATTTTACAGCTTTACGAGAAACACTCAAGAAAAAGATCCTGAGCGAGACCAAGTATTGATTGAGGCTCTAAGATTTATTCTAGAAAAAGGTCATTACGAACCCAAATTAATAAATGATGAATTCTCCGAAGGTGTTTTTAATAAATTTATAGACGATTTAGACCCTTACAAACGCTACTTTTTAGCTACAGACATTGCACGATTTAAAAAATATTATCACGATGTAGACAATCAGATTGTACGAAGAAAATTTACATTTTTTAACGAAGTGATTAAAACATTTAACGTTCGATTAAAAGAATCTGAAAACTTATACCAAGAATTACTTTCTAAAAAGTTTAACTACTCCAAAAAAGAAACCATCAATTTAGATGCAAAATCTTCTGAATATGCCCTTGATAAAAAAGGACAAAGAAATGTTTGGCGTAAGCATCTTAAGTTTTCTACCGTTAGCAAACTAAACGATTATTTAAAAGAAGAGGAAGACAAGAAAAAAGAGGATAAAAAATACAAAGCACAAAATTTTGATGTTTTAGAGAAAAAAGCTCGTGAAAAAACATTAGACAACATTAAAGATTTATTTTATTACGAGAATAAGACTCCCGTAAACGAGCGTTTTGATATTTTCTTAAATTGTATTACGGCTCAGTTCGATCCACATACCACTTATTTTGCTCCGGATGTAAAGAAAAGATTTGAATCTAGTATTTCTGGATCTATTGAAGGGATTGGTGCAAGGCTTTCTGACGAAAGAGGATATACTAAAATTGTAGAATTAATTCCTGGAGGACCTGCTTACAAACAAGGAGACTTAGAAGTAGGAGACTTTATTGTAAAAGTAGCCCAAGGACATAAAGGAGAGCCTACCGACATTGTAGGCATGAGACTTTCTGATGCTATTGAATTGATTAAAGGTAAAAAAGGAACTACCGTAGTATTAACTGTTAAAAAAGTAGACAATACCTATAAAAAAATAGCGATTGTTCGCGACATTGTGGAGTTTGAGGATACTTTTATAAAATCATCTGTTACGATTAAAGATGGAAAAAAATATGGTATTATTCACCTACCTAAGTTTTACATTGATTTTAGTAAAAAGAAGCAAAGAGATTCTGGAGATGATATGCGTAAAGAAATTGAAGCCTTAAAGAAAGAAGGTATTGAAGGTTTGGCTATTGATTTACGAAACAACGGTGGAGGTTCTTTAAAAACAGCCATTGAAATTGCAGGTTTGTTTATAGAAAAAGGGCCTGTAGTACAAGTGAAATACAAAGGAAACAAACCAGACATTAGAAACGATAGAGACAGTAAAATTGTTTGGAACGGTCCATTGGTTATTATGGTAAACGAACTTTCTGCTTCTGCTTCAGAAATTTTAGCGGCTGCTATGCAAGATTATAAAAGAGCTATTATTATAGGTAGTAAACAAACCTATGGTAAAGGAACGGTGCAAAATGTAATTCCAATTAATCAATACTTAAACTACAGCAAAGATTTAGGGGCTTTAAAATTAACCATCCAAAAATTTTATAGAATTAACGGAGGTTCTACACAGTTAAAAGGTGTAAGTTCTGACGTTGTAATGCCAGACAGGTATAGTTATTTAAATATTGCAGAAAGTGAGTTAAAGCAACCTTTAAATTGGGATCAAATAGAAAAGGCCAACTACAAAAACAATCCGTTTTATACCAATTTAGATCAGGTAGTTACAGACATGCAAAGCACTATTAAAAACAGCAAACAATTTAATGATATTGATGCTTATGCAAAGTGGTTAAAGAAAAACCAAGACAATTTAACCTATTCGTTAAACTTAAAAACCTATCAAAACGATCAAGAAAAATTAAATTCCGAAGCTAAAAAGTATAAAGACATTTTAAAATACAAATCTGTAAACAAATATACCTTTCCTAAATACGAGAGTATTTTGGTTGCAAAGGATAGTATTTTAAGAGACAAAAGAACGGCTTGGCACAAAACATTAGACGAAGACATTTACATTAGTAAAGCGATTGAAACGCTTAGTAAGTTAAAAATAGCTCAATAGTTCTATGCCATGTTTTTAAAAACAGCTCATTCTAAACATCTATTAGCCAACCTTTGTGTTGGCTTTATTTGTTTAGGCTGTATTTTAGCTGTTTTTGCCTATTGTATTGCTCCAGACAATACTGCTAATGCCAATACCATGCACGTAACTATACAAACAAAACCACCTGGATATAGCACGTATATGTTACAAGAAATTAGTCCTGCCAAACAACAATCGTTGTGGCGTAAATTTATGAATGGAGATGCTTCTTTTAAAAAAGAAACGCCTATTGATAAAGATTTTACCATCACTCCTACGACCATTACCTACAGACCTTTATTACAAAATGATGCCATTACTATTACAAAAACCCAAAATACAATCATCCTAAAAAAAACATTTTGGTTAGGAACCGATAAATATGGAAGAGATTTGTTAAGCAGATTACTTGTTGGAGCTAGAATTTCGTTTTCTATAGGAGTGGTAGCCGTTAGTATTTCTTTACTTATTGGTTTGTTATTAGGAGCGATTGCTGGCTATTATGGAGGAATTATAGATAGTGTTATCATGTGGTTTATCAACGTTACTTGGTCTATCCCTACTATTTTATTAGTAATTGCCATTACCGTTAGTTTAGGAAAAGGCTTGTGGCAGATTTATGTTGCTGTTGGACTAACCATGTGGGTAGAAGTAGCAAGAATTGTAAGAGGTCAAACCAAAAGCATTAAAAACTTACAATACATAGAAGCAGCTAAAGTATTAGGCCTTTCGAATATTAGAATCATTACCAAACACATTCTCCCCAATATTATAGGGCCTGTTATTGTAATTTCTGCCTCTAATTTTGCAGCTTCCATTTTAGTAGAAAGCGGATTGAGTTTTTTAGGTTTAGGAGCACAGCCCCCTACCCCCTCTTGGGGAATTATTATTAAAAACCATTACAATTACATTGTAACAGGTAAAGCATACTTAGCTGTAATTCCAGGAACTTTAATTGTTCTTTTGGTACTTTCTTTTATGATTATTGGAAACACGCTTAGAGATACTTGGGATGTAAAAAGTAACTCTTAACTTTTATTAGCTTTTTTAAAAAAGATACTTTTTTCATTATCAAATTATTACACCTAAAAAACAACTATTTTTCACTTTTAGGAGAGTCACATTGTTTTTATTTCATTGCTTTACATAAAAAAGATTCCTATATTTAAGTAAAACCTAATCTTTTAAATATGGCTAAAAAACAACCTAAAAAAATATTTGTTTTAGACACTTCTGTATTATTATTCGATCATAACTCTATCAATAATTTTCAGGACAACAACGTCGTAATTCCCATCACTGTATTAGAAGAGTTAGACAATTTTAAAATTGGTAACGACACCAAAAATTTTGAAGCAAGATCTGTAATTCGCTTTTTAGATAAAATTTCAGAACACCAAAACTTAAACGAATGGATTTCTATTGGTAAAGGCAAAGGAAACTTATTTATTTCTATGCACGACAATGCAACAGGCATTAGTGCTAAAGATGCGTATGGATCTAACAAAAACGATCATAAAATTATTGACACCGCTTTGCTAATCAAAGAATCGTATCCAAAATCTAAAGTAACATTGGTTACCAAAGACATCAATTTAAGAATTAAAGCCAAGGCTCTTGAATTAGCTGCGGAAGATTACAAAACAGGTAAGGTTGAAGATATTAAAGAAGTTTCTAAAGGAACCATCAATCTTAACGAATTAGAATCGGATGTTATTAAACAATTGTATCAAAATAACGAAATAGAAGAAAATGGTATTTTAGGAACTCAAAAAATAGCAAACGGATATTATATTATCAACAATCAAAACGATTCTGTATTGGCTAGATATTGTCCCAATACTAATAAAATTCAACGTGTAGAAAAAAGCTATGCTTTTGGTATTAAACCTAGAAATGCAGAACAAACCTTTGCCATTGATGCGTTATTAAACGACAACATAAAATTAGTAGCTTTACAAGGAGTTGCAGGAACTGGAAAAACCTTGTTGGCTTTGGCCAGTGCTTTGGAACAAAAGCACTTGTACCATCAAATTATTTTAGCCAGACCTATTATTCCATTAAGCAATAGAGATATTGGTTTTTTACCTGGAGGTGCCGAAGAAAAAATATCTCCTTACATGCAACCTTTGTTTGATAATTTAAAGTTTATAAAATCTCAATACAAAGCAGATTCTAGAAAACGTAAATCTTTGGACGAAATGGAAGAGAACGAAGAATTGGTATTAACCGCACTTGCCTTTATTAGAGGTAGAAGTTTGGCCAATGTAATAATGATTATTGATGAATCTCAAAATTTAACTCCGCACGAAGTAAAGACGATTATTACAAGAGCTGGAGAAGGAACCAAAATTATATTTACGGGAGATATTAACCAAATAGACACTCCGTACATGGATGAGCACAGTAATGGACTTACCTACTTAATTGACAAATTAAAAGGAAACGAGCTCTTTGCCCATATTAAATTAGAAAAAGGAGAAAGATCGGAATTGGCTAATTTGGCGAATGAACTATTATAATAACTATTTAACGAAAATGAAAACCTCATCTCCTCTTTTACTATTAATAATACTACTATTAATATCTTGTAAAAAACAAAATCATCATAATCATAACAAAACAGATACCGTTATAAGTTCCAACAATCAAACTATAAAACCTAGAAAATTCTCTCCAATTACAGCCTTTGGTTCTGAACCTAATTGGAACATTGTAATTTCTAAAAAGACAAATTCTAATTTTATATTTAAACTAACCACTCAATTAGGAAGTAAAGTAACTACAGGAAGCGTCACTTTAAAAAACACCATTTCTAAAAAAAATAATCTAACTACTTATTTTAAAGGGTATGATGATTTTGGAAAAGAAATTACTATTTTATATACAAATACACCTTGCTTAGATATGGCAGGAAATGAACTACCAGGTGCTCTTCAAATTAATTGGAACCATCAAGTGTTGTATGGTTGTACAAAAAAAATGTTAGAGTAAACAACCATAGAAAAAGCTGTTAAAATATTTTAACAGCTTTTTTATAAGATAAACGTAAATTTAAATTACTTTTTAAATTTAGCGTATTTTGTTTTAAACTTATCAATACGTCCTGCTGTATCTACCAATTTAGATTTACCAGTATAAAAAGGATGAGAAGTTCTAGAGATTTCCATTTTTACTACAGGATACTCTACTCCATCTACCTCTAAAGTTTCTTTAGTATTAGCTGTTGAACGTGTTAAAAATACATCACCATTAGACATATCTTTAAAAGCTACCATTCTATAATTTTCTGGATGTATTCCTTTTTTCATAATTATATGTATGTTTTAACTGTGTTTATTTTTGAGACTGCAAATTTAAGTATATTTTTGAATAATCAAAAAATATGAAAGAAATAATTTATTTAAAACAACCTTTTTTTTAAAATATATGCAACTTAATAGATTTTTAGCAATTGCAACACTTGTTATAGGCTTACATTCTTGTAACAAAACTCCCGAAATTACCATTGTTAGTCCTGATAAAATTCAAATTCATCAAAAACTAACAATTGCTTTAGAAAATACCACAAATTCTGAAGTAGAATATTTTTTAGATGGCATTTCTGTAGGTAAGCAACCCTCTCTTCATTTGGATATCCATGATTATAAATTAGGAAAACATACCCTACAAGCTAAAGTAGGAACCTCAGAAAACGCTACAATGAAAGAAAAAAAAGTTATTTTTCTAGCTCCTTCTGCTCCTAAAGTATACGGTTATAAAGTAATTCATAGTTTTCCGCACGACAGAACTTCTTTTACCCAAGGTTTAGAGTTTCACAACAACCATTTATACGAAGGTACGGGGCAAAGAGGAAAATCTGTATTACGAAAAGTTGATTTACACACAGGCGAAGTTTTACAAGAACAAGCCTTAGCCAAAAAGTTTTTTGGAGAAGGAATTACTATTTTTAACGATAAAATATACCAACTTACTTGGCAAAATAAACTTGGTTTTATTTACGATTTAGATACTTTTAAAACACTAAATACGTTTTCTTATCAAGAAAGTTTAGAAGGTTGGGGCTTGACACACAACAACACGCATTTGATAAAATCGGACGGTTCCGAGAAAATTTGGTTTTTAAATCCTGAAAACGGAAAAGAAGAAAGGGTTATTGAGGTTTATACCAACAAGAAAAAAATAAACAACCTAAACGAACTAGAGTATATTGATGGAAAAATATATGCCAATGTATGGACTAAAAATGCCATCGTTATCATTAATCCTAAAAATGGAGCTGTAGAAGCACTTGTGAATATGAAAAATTTGGCAAAACAATTAGACAACAAAACCGTTGCAGACTCTCAGGATAAGGTACTAAACGGAATTGCCTACAATGCTACCACAAAAAAACTATACGTTACAGGTAAAAACTGGGACAAAATATTTGAAATTGAAATTATAAAATAAGCGTATGAATATCTTAAAATCGCTTCTAAAAGCACTCTTTATTCTTGCATTACTCAGTCAATTCTCTTGCAGAAAAGACTTTAGTACAGAGTTAAGCAACGGAAATTTACGTTTTTCTGTAGATACCCTGTTTTTAGATACTATTTTTAACAACCTATCCACCAACACTGCCCGATTTACGGTACACAACCCCAGTAACGAAGACATTTTAATTCCTTTGGTAAAATTAGAAAAGGACAACTCTAAATATCGATTGAATGTAGATGGTATTGCTGGCACTTCTTTTTCGGATGTATTGTTAAGGGCTAAAGATAGTTTGTTTGTTTCTGTAGAAAGTACTCCAGATGCTAGTGATCTTAAAGATATGTTATTTACAGACAACTTACTTTTTGATCCTAACGGTAGCCTACAAAAAGTCCATTTAGTCACGCTAGTAAAAGAAGCCAATCTTTTATTCCCCAACACAGGAACTAGTTTTGAACTTACCCAAACCTCCTTTACCAAAGACATACCGTACGTTATTTTTGGAAATGCCATAGTTCCCAAAGACGGTAGCTTAACCATAGAAGCTGGAACTATAGTCCATTTTAGTACCGATGCCAGCTTAACCATTTCTGATGGAGCTACCTTAAATATACAAGGTTCTCTATTAGATTCTATTGTTTTTAAATCCGATAAGCTTAGCTATCTTTTTGAAGATGTCCCAGGACAATGGAAGGGAATTCGTTTAGAAGAAAACACCAATGTATCCATTGATTATTTAAAAATACTAAATCCCCAAACAGCTATTGAAATAGACAACAATAGCAATACCGTAAACATAAACAATACAGAGATTTACAACGCATCTGAATACGGAATTCTAACCAAAAACAGTGCAATTACAGCCAACAACCTTGTGATAGGTGCTGCACGTATTTCTGGCTTACGATTGCAAGGAGGAACTTACAATTTTAACCACTGCACTTTCGGAAATTTTTGGTCTAGAGGAAATAGATTTAACGCAAATCTAAGTTTGGCAAATGAATATTTAGACGATGACGATAATTTGATTCCTACTCCATTACAAGCTGCTAACTTTACCAATACCATTGTCACAGGTTCTAGTTTTGTAAGAGACGAAGTGGCATTAGAAAAAAATGAGGATGAACCTATTTTTAATTTCAACTTTAAAAACTGTATGGTAGATTTAGAACAAGGAGAAGATTTGTTAGACACAGACGATACCACTCTATATACCGATGTTTTATTTAACAAAGAAGTAAACTTTAAAGATCCTTCTGAGAACGATTTAAGAATTGGATTGGACAACGAAGGAATTAACAAAGCAGACCCAACCTCAGCAAGCTTAGTTCCTCAAGATATTTTAGGAATGGATAGAACTGCAACTCCAGATATTGGAGCCTATCAACATATTGATTTTACAACGCTAGAAGAAGACGAAGAAGAAAACAAGGAAGATGAATAAAACAGTTATTATTACAGGAACCAGCAGAGGTATTGGCTTTGAATTGGCACAAATTTTTGTCCAAAACGACTACACCGTTTTAGCCATTTCTAGAAATACAAAAACATTAGAGGTTCTTAGGCATCCAAACATTAAAACTTTTGGAATAGATTTAGCTAAAGAACAAGAATTAGAACAACTAACACACTATTTACAAACACATAAAATTAAAATCTCTGCATTAATTCACAATGCAGGCAAACTAATTAATAAACCCTTTGCAGAACTTTCTACGCAAGATTTTAAAGAGGTATACCAAGTAAATGTTTTTTCTGTGGCTTTGCTTACTCAAAAAGTGATTCCTTTTTTAATCCCCAATAGCCATGTAGTTACCATTAGTAGTATAGGTGGTGTAAACGGGAGCCTTAAATTCCCTGGTTTGGCTGCGTATAGCTCTTCTAAAGGAGCTGTTATTACCTTATCAGAGTTATTAGCAGAAGAATACAAAGAACAACAAATAGCTTTTAATGTTCTAGCTTTAGGAGCTGTACAAACAGAAATGTTAGAAGAGGCTTTTCCTGGTTACAAAGCCCCTATAACTCCTAATAAAATGGCAGCGTATATTTACGATTTTACCTGTACAGGGCATCAATTTTACAACGGAAAAGTATTAGAGGTTTCCACCACCAATCCTTAATATGATTGCAAAATTAGAACCATACATCCCTATACATGCTCGTTTGCCCTTAAATCAACTGTTAAACAACTATCAGTTTACGCTAAAAATAGTGGGAGGCAGAAAAACAAAAAGGGGCGATTTTAGAGCCACTGCTCCACTTCCTACCATTACCATTAACAACAACCTATCTAAAGAGCAATTTTTAATTACCTTGGTACACGAAATTGCCCATTTAGAAACCTATATAAAAACGCCAAAAGCAAGACCTCATGGCACGGAATGGAAACAAAACTTTAAATTGTTAATGCTCCCTTTTTTAATACCTACTATTTTTGATGAGCACTTACTTAAGTTGTTAGCTAAGCATTTTATCAATCCAAAAGCCACTACAGATACAGATACAAAACTATCTGCTTACCTACAAAAACAAAATAAAACAACAGATAACCATAATTGTTTTATATTTGATTTAGAACTTGGAACTTTATTTAAATTACAAAACAGAATTTTTAAGATATTAAACAAAAGACGAACACGTTACGAATGTTTAGAACTTAAAACCAATAAAAAATATTTAATAAGGGGAAATGCTTCTGTAACTATTATTGATTCCTTAAAAGATTCCTATGACAACTAATTCTGAAAATAGTGACGAACAATTAAATCAAAAAAAAGACGAAGTAAAACAAGAATTTAAAGGTTTTTACAGTGCCTTTAAAACTTTTTTAACCGATCTTTTAAATATTAGAGAAGAGACCGATAAAGAACTAACCATTACCAAAATTAAAGCGGGTATTCCTGTAAGAAGCCACAATGCTTGGGTATTGGTATTTTCTATTTTTATCGCTTCCATTGGTTTAAATGTAAGTTCTACTGCCGTAGTTATTGGAGCCATGCTTGTATCTCCCTTAATGGGACCGATCCTAGGTTTAGGACTTTCTATTGGTATTAATGACATTGATACACTAAGAAGGTCTTTAGTAAACTTAGGAGTGATGGTTGGACTAAGTATTAGTACCTCCTTTTTATTTTTTAGCATTCCTTTGTTTCAAGAAGCAACTCCAGAGATTATTGCCAGAACGGCTCCAGATGTTCGAGACGTGTTAATTGCCCTAGCGGGTGGATTGGCCATTATTCTTGCCTTTAGTAGAAAATCTGAAATGACCACAACCATTTCGGGTGTAGCCATTGCTACCGCCTTAATGCCTCCTTTGTGTACTGCAGGTTTTGGATTGGCTACTTGGAATTTAGATTACTTTTTTGGAGCTCTATTTTTATTTGTAATTAATGCTATTTTTATTGCCTTAGCAACCTTTGTGGTGGTAAAGTTTTTACGTTTTCCTATGGTTAAATACATTAATCAAGCTAAACGAAAAAGAATTGCACAAATAGCAGGAATTACTGCCACCTTGATTATTGGATTTAGTATTTATCAATTTTATTTGCTATTTCAAGAAAATCAATACCATAGATGTGCTACTACTTTTATAGAACAACTACAAGAAAAAACAGGAGCAGGTATTATTAATTCCAATATTGATTACAACAGCAAAACTATTAAAATTGTAGTTTTAGGAACAAATATTGATGAAAATCAAAAGAAAATATGGTCTAACCGAATGGAAGAGTTTAACATTCCTAACTCTTCATTAATCATTCAACAAGACGATAAAGCTTCTATTTTACAAGATGAAATCAATACCATTAAAAACTCTTATATCAAAAATCAGAACTTAATTGCATCCAAAGATGAAATTATACAGCAAAAGAATGCATTGATTATTGAGAAAGATAGAACACTACAAAAATTACGCAAACAACAAATTCCGTTTTTACAAATTAGCCAAGAAGCGAAAATCCTTTACAAAGGGTTGCAAAAAATGAGTTATGCCACCAAAGTAGAAACCAATTTTAGTAAAGTAGATACGCTAATTGTTTTTGAAACTCAATGGAAAGATTCTATTAACAACAGATTAGAAATGAAACAACAACTCTCTGAATGGTTAAAAACCCGATTAAACAATTTTAACATAGAAGTAAAAGGCAATCTCAAATAAACACATTCAAAAACACTTAACCTAAAAAACAAAATTAGTCAGTAAATTAACCCTAGCTTTATGACTAACAATAAATAAAAAAAACGAAGCATAGATTTCCATTACTAATACTATGATATACATATGAAAACGAGGATTTGTAATTTAATTAGGAAAATACACCTAAGAAAACATTCCTATACTCATACTGGTTGTTATCTTATCCTGCTAGCAAAATATTAGAAGACACAAACGAAGAAAAAAATGCTTAGGTTTATTTAAATAATCCAATCTTAGAATTTTAATCTCCTCGCATTAACCACAAAACGATTTAAAACAATAAATTCATAATAAACTTAGACTTATTTTTAGTGTAAAACACAAAATAAATTTACGTTCTAAAAACTAAATATTACTAGTAATATTTAGTTTTTCCCTAAAAAAAAAATATATTCGCGTTCATTAAAAAAAAAATAGAAATGAACAAAAATTATTTATTGCCAATTTTAGTGGTTGCAATTTCAGGAATTTTAGCATCCTCTTGTCAAAAAGAAGAAGTAACAGTTGAAAGAAATTCTCCAGAGTGGAATTATGAAAATACAGTGTGGCAAAATTCAGGTTATACTGATTGTGGTGGTGTCATTCAAACTCCAATCAATATCGAAACTACAAAGACTATAAAGTCGGTAAATCTATCAGATATAACTTTTGACTACAATGCTTTTGATATTAAAATTGTTGATAACGGTCATACAGTACAGGTTAATAGAGATGCTGCAAAAACCAACAATATGATTATTGATGGTATAACTTATGAATTCTTACAATTTCATTATCACACACATAGTGAACATGAAATTGATGGAGAAACAGATGAAATGGAGATACATCTAGTACATCAAGATCCAATTACTAAAAATTTAGCAGTTGTAGGTATTATGTTAAATGCTAATGGAACAACTCCTAATAATTTTATTAAATCTTATTTAGAGAATTTTCCATCTACAGAAAATAATGAAATAACTACAACTACAACTATAGATTTAGATAATCTTTTACCGTCAAATCGTAACTATTATACTTATACAGGTTCTTTAACTACACCTCCGTGTACTGAGGGTTTAAGATGGATTTTGTTAAAAGACAAGGTAGATGTTTCAATAGAACAAATCGCTAAATTTGAGGAAACACACAACATTAATGCACGACCTATTCAACCATTGAATGGTAGAACTGTATTAGAAAAAATATAATAAATATGAAAAAAATATTATTTATTATATTGTGTATTTATTCAACAAATACACTTACAGCACAAAATGGAGTTTCTAATGACAGTGAAAAAAAGTTCACTCTAAGACTCTCTAATGGAATTACATTTCCGCTAAGTGATTTTAAATCAACAGAAGATTCGGGTTCAGGTTATGCTAAAAATGGATATAATGGAGCTGTTGATATTTCCTATAAATTAGCAAATAATTTTGGTATTGGAATTATTTTAAATTACAATACTCAAGCAACTGATGCTAGTAAAAAAGCGGAAAAATCTTTAAATTCAAACCCTTCCTACAATAGCGTTTCCATTAAGAGTGGAAGTCATTCGCTTTTATCGTTCTTAATAGCTCCTGAATATTCTGTTAGTTTAAATAATAAATTTTATATCCAAGGGCAACTTGGATTTGGGATTGTTAATTTCCAAAGAGCAAAAGAATACATAACAGTAGCTAGTTCTTCTCCTTATAGAGAAATAAGATCTAGTGGCTCTCAAAACTCTTTTGCCTATCAAGGTAAAGTTTCTTTAAACTACAATATAAATAAGACGTTTGGTTTAGGGGTATACTCAAGCTATTTTGCTACAAATTCTGAATTTATCATTCAAGGAATTGATACTGAACAAAAAATAGATATAATTTCAACAGGAATACAACTTATGTATAACTTTTAAATTTGTATTTTTAATAGTAGTAGTAGTAGTCAATTTATAATAAATGTTACAATATTTGCTATTATATAGATACAATTCTACACAGAATTTTCAAAATATATTTGGAAAATAAGATCAAGAATAGAATCCCAAGATTTAAATCTAATAAATCTTGGGATTTCTTTTTCAACTATTATTAACTCAATACATTCAAAAAATAACTACTAAAAGCTAAAAGCAGTATTTTCCATTTCCATTAAAATGAAATTATAAAGAATAATTGGAGTAATTCATTTTCAAGAAAAATGCATATTTCGATTATATTGACAAAATATTTAAGAAATGGTATATACTAGTGAATTAAAATTGTACGAAAACCAAATAGACAATAACATATACGGTATTTTCAAAGCATCTTTTACACCTAGTTTAGAATCTTCTGCATGTTCCCATCTTTGTAAAGGTTGCTCATACATTTTATTCATAATTTGTTGTTGTCCGTAGTATTTTTTTAATCTCATAAAAATTTCTACATCAAACAACCAACGCGTTAAAAACTTTTTACCATAGGCTACTCCTATAATTTCTTTCTTAAATACTTTGGCTCCACATTGTGTATCTTCAATAGGCAATCCTAAAATTAAAAACACAATCATTTTTACCATTTTAGAAAATAGGCTTCTAAAAACAGTTCTCTTAATAGCTCCTTCTCCTTTTCCTCTAGAACCATATACTAAAGACAAATCTTCATTATTTCTTAAGGTAGTCACCAAGTTTTTAAAATCGTTAAAGTCTGTAGATAAATCTGCGTCCATAAACCCTATAGTATTTATGGTCTTCATTCTATTTAAATATTTCACTCCTGTTCTAACAGTAGCAGCCTTTCCTGCATTTATTTTAACATCTATGGTACTTACATTTCCGTAACATGCTTGTTCTATGTTTTGTAAAACTTCTAACGTGTGATCAGAACTCCCATCGTTCACAAAACATAAATGATAGTCTTGATGTGTGTTTGCAAAATTAATAAAAGTAGCTACAGCCAATCTGTTTGCTTCGTTATAACAAGGTATGATGATTCCAGTTTTCATAATATTTTGATTTTAATGATACCTTAAAATTACATGAGAACTGAGGCTTACTTTCAAGTTATTAGACCAGTTGTAGCTTTGTTTAGACCAATGAATTTTTATGTTCCATCCATTTCTTTCATCGATACCAACAAAGTAGATAAACGGACAAAAGTTCGACGAATTAACTTTTAGAGCTCCAAAACTTTATAGTATATTTAGTCTATAAGAAATTGCGAAAAAGAATCATGAAGCCTAATACCAACAAGTATTTAATTGTAGCCCTACTCGTAGGGTTGGTTTTTCATGGAACCGCTATGTTCTTTACCCTAGAAACTACCTATGATGCTTTGATTCATTTATTTTTTGCCGATCATTATGCACATAATTGGTTTGAACCTTGGAACTTTAAATGGTACACAGGTTTTACGGTAATGAGTTATCCGCCACTGGTCCATCAATCCATTGCCTTATTGTCTTTAATAGGCGGATTAAAATTTGGACTGTTTAGCTTAACTCTTATTGCAGTTGTTCTTTTTATTACAGGTATCTATCGATTTTCTCTTTTAATCACTCAAAACCGAACCTCAGCGGGGTATGCTGCTCTTGTTGCCATCCTCTCTTCTACTTTTATAGAAACCTTACATTTATTTGGTCAGTTACCTAGTATTATTGGGCTTTCTATTCTGTGTCATGCCTTACCCGAAATATATTTATGGCTCACCAGAGGAAAGCTTAAGTATTTTTTTAAGGCGATTTCGCTTATTTCTGTCACCGTAACGTCACACCATGTAACTCCCATTTTTGGAATGGTATTCTTTATTTTTCCGTTAATAGGTACCGCGGTGATAGAAATGGCAGCACAAGAAACTCAAGATTTAAAACAAGTAACTTTTATACACTTTTTAACGTCCTTTAAAAAATTATTCAAACGAATTTTAGCTTTTGGAATTTCATCCTTGTTTATGATCATCAGTTGTTTACTTCCGTATTGGATCAACACCAAGAACAACCCCATTACGCAAGTCCCTATTCCACACGGATCTAGAGATCATTTTTTAGAGGTTACTTCTTCTGGATTGGCCTTTTTTGTGATTCCATGGGGAATTTTACTTTTTATACTTCCGTATGTATTTTACAGGTATTACAGTAAAAAGTTTATTTGCTTTGGTTTGTCTATTTCTATGTTAACCTTATTGGGTACAGGTGGTACTACTCCCCTGCCTAAATTAATTTTAGGAGCCAACGCGTTTAATATTCTCACCCTAGATAGATTTACGTTATGGGCAGCCATTATGGCCATTCCCATGACAGGAGAATTTATATACAGATTTGCAGAAGGAGATATAAAACAAGCCATTCAGAAAAAAACAAGTGCTGTTTACCATAGAATTCTTGGAGGAGTTTTGGCTTTTCTATTTCTGTTTATGGCGGTGTTTACCATTAGCTTGGGTTATTTTAGACCTTCGCAACCTGCTAAAATTAAAATGTTACCCATTGTTAACTTTTTAAACCAAGATCAGCATGATCAATGGAGATATTTAACATTAGGGTTTGGCGATCAAATGGCTTGGTTGGGTTCTAATACACAAGCATTGAGTGTGGACGGAAATTATCATTCTGCAAGACGATTGCCAGAGTTAACCACAAGAGCCATAGAGCGTTTAGAAAATTCTAAGTTTAAAGGAATTGAAGGCTTAGGTTCTTTACAACAATTTTTAACCGTACCCGAAAAATACCATCTTAAATACATTTTTTCTAACGACAAATTCTACGATCCTGTTTTGTACTTCTGTGGTTGGCAACGATTACGACAATTGGAAAACGGAATTATGGTTTGGGAAAAACTCAATATTCCTCCCATGGGAGTAATACTACCTAGAATAGATGTTGCCACTTGGCAAAAAATTCATTGGGGAGTGGTTCCATTATTAACGGCGTTTATTGCCCTTATTTTAAATTTGCAAACACTGGTTTCTAGAACTTTTAAAATTAAAAAAGTAGTTCAGAAGAAACATTCTACAAGTTTGGTATACGTTTACAAAAAACCTTGGAAATTAGCTATGGTATTACAAGGTTGGGCAGTAGTACTGCTAAGTATCATCGCCTATTCTTGCTATCTATTTTATATTAAAAACGATGCACAAAGAACTCCTACGAATGCAACGCTCGCTTATTTTGATCATTTGGATTTTAAACGATTTAAAAAAGCCTATCATTTGATAAATCCTAAGAATGATATTGGCATGGATCAGTACATGTTAGAAATTTCGGTAACAGATGGTTTGTTAAGTTCTTATGCAAAAATGGAGGCTATTACCGTAAATGTGGTAAAACAAACAGACACTACAGCTACGGTTAAAGTAAACACCGAATGGATTACCGCATTAGAAATTATAAAAGATAGTTGCTTTAAAGATTTAGAAAAAATACATAAAAAATGGTATGTAAATGTCGAAGAAAAAAACAAAGACCTTCCTCCCGATCAATTGTATGTAGAAAACATTCCTAAATTTCACAACCAAGGACGACGAAGAATTACTACAGAACAAACACATCATGAAGATATATTAAAACAACCCAAACTCCGTATTTTGAGTGCCAGGCTCATCAAAAAAAAGGAGCAATTTTATATGATTGGAGAAATTCAAAATATCGATAATACACCTGCTGATGTGGTTTTAAATGCTACTTTATACAATCATAACAACGTAAAGTTGGGGAATTATAGTGCTAAAGATGTTCTAAAACACAAACTACTGCCTAAAGAAATAACTTCTTTTAAAATAGATTTTGAAGGAATTGCTTGGCTAAAAGCGACAGACAAAAGTCCAAAAACATTTAACCCCAAAGAATTTACTCCTGTAGACTTTGCTGACATTCCTACAAAGTTTGATTTGCATGCTGCTGGAAATGTAACAGGAACGGATTTGTATAAAAAAACAGCCATTAGCAATGTTAATATACATTCCAAGTACCTCACAGGAACACTCTACAATAGTGGAACTTCAGAAGCCACCATACCTCAGCTAATTATTTCTTACTACAACCAACAACAAGAATTAATTAATGTAGACCATCAATTTCTAATTTCGGGAATACGACAACAACGTAAATTAAACTTTACGCATCCATTACCTTCACTCAATGATGTACAGATTATTAATAGTAGCCTAGAACATTGTTTTGTAAACGGATTGCCTAACAATACACAACCTTCTAATCAAGAAAAATTATCTTTTATAAAAACAAACCTACCACACATCCCTTTTATTAAAATAGAAGTAAATACGTATACTGGAATTCCTTATTAATGAAATTTTATTTAACACATATCGTTTTTATCATTCTAGTTGCCAGTAACATGGTTGCTCAAAAAAACACGCGTACAACGTACCAAGCTGGGCAAAAAATAAACCTCCAATTCAAAGCTACTAACAAACAAGCACAGCCGCTATACATCCATTCTAGCTATGGGAATACCTTACTAATTCCCCAAATTCAAAAAGACATAGTTACCTATCACATTCCTGATTTTATCTCTAAAAAAAGTGGATGGATTCATTGGAGTTTTCCAGAAAACACAGAAAACAACAAAGGCTCTTTTTACATTTCTCCTTTAGAAAACGTAGCCAACATAGAAACCTATTTAGGACCTCCTAGTTTACTGGCAGGAACGCAAGATTATGCCATGCTAGTAACCATACCCTTGGACCGTTTAGACAATCCTTTACCTAAAGGCACTCCTATTACTATTCATCAAGGCTATGTAAACGAACAAACAAAAAACACACTTATTTTTGATGGAATGACGGCACACCATTTAATTTACACACAACCCAAAAGCGGAAGAATGTTTATTAGTGCTACGTGTAAAAACAAAAACACCAAAGAGCACAGTTTAGAAATCACCCCTAATCAGCCTACTGATTTTAAATTATTTTACAAAACAAATCATCATTTTGCTGATGGCAATCAAATTGTAACATTTACTACCTCTGTGCTTAAAGATGTTTACAACAATATTGTGGTAGATGGTACTTTGGTCAACTTTAAAATGGAAACGAATACAGGACAAACGCATCAAACCTATGGTAGCACAATTCACGGAATTGCAAGTGCTAAAATTATTCATCCTGATTTTGAACAGCAATGGAAAGTGACTGCTTTTGTGAATGAAATGGCTAAAAGTAAACCTATTGATATTCAATTTAAAGAAGCTATTTCTGAATATCGTGTTGAATACCATCCCGAAAATAAAACCTTATTTATTGGAGATTTTAAAAGTTATATGCATCAATTTGCTCCTGATGGTTTGGAGATTTTTATCCAGATTTTTAAAAATCATCAATTCATTAAACAACTACGTACGCAAACAGAAAATGGTGGTAGCAAGGTATATCTAGGCAATTACCTAAGTCCTGAACACACTTATACCTTAAAAATAAATGCGGCTAACCAACATAAAGAAATAAACATTCCATGATGATTCGTATTCACTATACCAAACTAATTATTAGAACGGTACTTATAAGTTTCTACATTTTACTAATTACGCTTGCTTTAGTAGGCCTAAGTAAAGTGTTTACCTACTTAAATACGGGAGCTGATAAAAATTTAATGCTTCATACTAAAATTTACGAAACACCACATTACCAACCTACTTTACAATGGAACAATACCAAAGTCAAAGGAAGAACCATTTCTAACAGCAACTTAAAATTGGTAGAAAAAGATTATTTAAACAGCTGGTATGTAAAGCAGCTTGCTTTTGAAAAAAATACCACCAAAGGTTTAGAAAATTATTTTACCAAAAATGCTTTAACTCAGCTAAAAAAATATATAGATTTTAATACGAACAATGCTATTACTATAGAAAGTACTACCTTAAATCATCACCCTGAAATTAACTTGTTTAGTGAAGATGGTCAATTGATAGAACTTACAGATTACGATGTAACAGAAGTAAAACGAGTGTTTAAAAACAAACAATTAATTCTTGAAACTTCTGAAACCAACACCTATCAATACATATTATTACTAGAAGATGGTTTTTGGAAAACAAGACAAATTTTAAAAATAAAACCTACAGTACATCACAAAGAATCCTTTCCTCCTATTCCTGTAGATACAACCATAAAGGGAATTAATTATTATCCGCAAGAAACTCCATGGGATATGTTTGGAACAAAGTTTAATCCAACAATTATTCATAAAGATTTTGAACTTCTTAAAGATGCAGGAATCAATACCCTGCGAATTTTTATTCAATACCAAGATTTTGGAGCTTCGGAAGTACGTCCCGAAAAATTAAAGAAATTAAAAAAGGTATTAGACATTGCACACCAAAACAACTTAAAAACCATTGTAACGCTGTTTGATTTTTATGGAGATTATTCGGTAAGCGATTGGACCTTAAACAACCAACATGCCTTACACATTGTAAATGCTCTTAAAGAACATCCTACTTTGTTTGCCTGGGATATTAAAAATGAACCTAATTTAGATTTTGAAAGTAGAGGAAAATCTACAATACTTGCCTGGCTTAAACAAATGATTACCTATGTAAAATCTATAGACTCCAAACATCCTGTGACTATCGGGTGGTCTAATACGCAAAGTGCTTCCATTTTAGCTGACCGATTGGATTTTGTTTCTTTTCATTATTACGAAAAGTTGCAAGAATTACCTCAAAAGTATGCTCAGCTAAAAAACAAAATCCCTAACAAAACCATTGTCATAGGAGAATTTGGTCTGTCTAGTTACCGAGGTATTTGGAATGTTTTTGGAAACTCAGAAGAAGATCAGGCTCAATACCACAAAAGGTTTCAGGAAATCGCTAAAAAACACCACATTCCTTTCATGGCTTGGACCTTATACGATTTTAAAAAAATCCCCAAAGAAGTTGTTGGAAAACTTCCTTGGAGAAAATACCATCAAAAACATTTTGGTTTTATCAACCAAAAAGGGAAACGAAAAAAATCTTTTGAATATTTAGTTATGCCTTAACAGAGACTGTTGCTGTTTGTCCAGCTTGTTTTTCCAAAATAATACGTTCAAAATGATCTACATACCTATCTGTAATCAAACTCATAGGAAATGCAGTAGCCGCTTTGTAATTTGCTTTTCCTAAAGCTACTCTATACGCTTCGTCCGTTACAATGTTCTGAATGGCTGTTGCCAAACTATCTACACTGGTAGGATTAAAAAATTCTCCTTGGTATCCTTCCTCTTGCACCAACAGTGCCAAATCTCCTAAATCTGGCATCACCACTGCTTTACCATAACTCCCTGCTTGGTGTAATACTCCTGAGCTTCCTGTAGTAGCGGTATATGGAAATACCACCACAGCACTTTCTCTAAACAATGGAGCTACCTCCTCTTCCTCTACATAACCTGTAAAAGTTACTCCTTTTACATGACGGTACTCTTTTTGAACTCCTGCCAAGTACCCTGGCACATTTGGATTGTCTGTTCCTGCAATTACTACTTCTAATTCTAAACCTGTAGTGTTTCTTACTTTTTCTACAGCTTCTATCATCATTTCTACTTTTTTATAGGTTCCAAACTTTCCGAAAGTCATTACTTTTAACGCTCCTGCTTTTGTTTTGTAATTAGGTACTGCTGCCATTTCAAAAGTTCCATGTGGTATTAATATTACATTGGTAGCCTTGTATTTTTGTGCTAATACATCTACGTATTTTTGCATAGTTACCGCTACGGTATCAGCTTGTAATAACATTTTTGTTAAGGTTGCCCCTATAAAACCATATATTTTTTGCATCCATTTGTTAGAGGTAAAACCTGCGGTTCCCAAGTCTACTTCTTCTAAAATATTATGTAGTAAGACTATGTTTGGTATTCTTTTTAATTTACATACCAAAGGCAACAATAACCCTAAAGCCGCTGCCATTTTTTTGTCTCCAAACTTCATAAATTGTAAATTAAACAACACTGCATCTGGACGTATAGCTGTGATTGCTTGCGTAACGGTAACCATGTTTTTATAACTGTTAAACTTCCAACATTCTTTTATTGTTATTTTACAACCTTGAGTTTTAAAATTGATGTCTTTTGCTTCTGGTGTTTCATCTGTTAATAAAACAATTTCAGAAATTTCTTCTTTTTGTCTAAAGTGCTTTACTAAATGATACGCATATTCATTCAACGTTACTTTACTTGGCGGATAAGAGGTGACAATGGCTAGTTTCATAAGGTTACAATTTTAAATTCTATGATAAATTTGCAACCGAATCGTACCCTTTTAGCCAAATTTTAGCCAACTCCCCTTTTTGTATCGATGAATTACAGCTTCTAAAAAAGAATTCCGTTTATCGATATTGGGACTATCGATAAACGGAGATTTTATCTTTATAAAACTACTGGATAATGAAACCAATCTAAAGAAGTAAAACATTGAGAACCTGATTTCGATACAAATCTTGTTCCTTATCATGACAAAATTCACGCAATCTAACACATCAAATTCTAAATATAGAACAGATTAAACTCTTGTTTTTTGTTTACGACTCATCATCCAAAAAGTAGCACACTGAAATAGCAACAACAATAACATGGCATAAATTTGTACTTGCACAACGTCTGCCAACGTATTGTGATAAAAAACAATAAACACCAATTGTAAAACTCCAAATACTCCTGATATAATTACAGGCAAGTATTGGTCTAACGATAAAAAATAATAAGCAAAAATATTTGCAACAGCAAAAATTCCCGTAGCCAAAGCATATTTCCAAAGCAAAGGAGCCATACTCACATAACTACTCCCAAATAACGTATTAATAATAAATACGGGGCACCATTTGCACATCAAGACAATAGCAATGGCAATACATAAAATATAGGCTACGTATTTTACAAAAACAGGTGTGGTAGGTTTCCCTTCTTTTTTTAACTGTACCACCGTAGGCAATAACAACATTACAAACATCCAGGCTATAAAATAAACCACCCGACCTATTAGTGCTAACGAGGCATACAAACCTGCCTGATAGGTATCGAAATAATGTTTTACCAACAAAATATCACTATTATTAATCACAATCTGCGTAAGCTCGTAAAATGCTGTAATGACAAAAAACTTTTGAATCGTTTGTTTTTCTAGAGTCGATAGTTTTGTAGTTGTTTTTACCATGGATGATTTTATTTGAAGCGGAAACAATGCTACCAATAATGAGATCACAATACCCACCGCTACTACATTGGATAAATTTATTTTTACAACATAGATAAGCCCTAAAGTAACCAACAACCGCGTACACATTTCTGTTTGATAAGTAATGGATAATTTATTAAACTGCTTGGTACCTTGGTATATTCCTCGGTTTACACTCATCAAAAAATACAGAGGAATTCCGCATCCAAATAATACAAACATGGTGCTAGATGAGGTTTTAAAAAACACTTGCAATTGATGTGCAAAAGCAATAGTGATGAAACCTAAGAAAAAACCGACATACAAGGCATTTTTTAAGACATAAGTTAAAAAAACAGGCAATCGTTTTTGTTGAAACGTTGCCGAAAATCTCGCTACAGAAATTTGAAATGTCATTGCTACAAAAGACAATACCAACAACAACGTAATTAAAATAGCGGCATCCGAAAATTGTTTGGGTCCCAACCACCTTCCTAATACTAAATTGTATATATAGTTTCCTGCGTTTACCAACAACACACTTAACATAAAGGTATTCTCTTGTGATAGATACTTGTTTTTTAAAGCAATTATAAGTTTCATAAGGCTATTTTTTGTTTGGTCTTTACTGTCTAAAAAATGACTTTTAAGAGCTAATTTCAGTTAAAACTCCATCAAAGCTTGTTTTAATTCGTTTAACGACCGTTTTCGTACGATGAATAAACATACGTTTGTCCTTAAATTGTATCTATAAATAATAGACCTATGAAAAAAGAATTCTTCTGCTATATAATCAGCTTGTTAACCACCGTTTTTTGTGTATCGCAAAACCTACAAAAAGGTTTTACATTGTTAGAAACAGGAAAATACAACGAAGCTGAAACGTATTTTAAAAAAACACTCGTTGAATTCCCTAATAACAAAACAGCAAAACTTTGTTACGGAAGAGCTGTTGGATTAAATGGTAAGACATCAGAAGCAAAAGTTATTTTTAATGAATTGTTACAAGTAGCTCCTCGCAATTTTGAACTTAAATTAAACTACGGAGAGTCTTTACTATGGAATAAAGAGTTTAAACAGGCTAAGGAATATTATACCCATCTTATTGCCATAGATGCTACAAGTTTCCCTGCTCTTTTAGGTTATGCAAATACGCTATCGAATTTAAAAGAATATCAAACAGCTATTGTGTATGTTGATAAAGCTTTGGAGGTTTCTAAAAACAATTCCAATGCTTTAACGTCTAAAAAATATATGTATTTGGGTTGGGCATATCAAGAACTTCAAAACAACCATCATGCAAAAGCAATTCATATTCTAAAAACCATTTTTAAACAATTCCCTAAAGACAAAGACATCTATTTAAACTTAGCCAACACTTATACGGTAGCAAAACAATATAAAAATGCAGAGCTATTGTATGTGGAGATGTGTGATACTAAAGCGTTGTTTTTTACAGCAAAAAATGGCTTAGCTCTAATTGCTCATTTACAAGAAAACAACAAGAAAGCTTTAGAAATTAGCAATAAAACATTAGAGCAACTAAACGAACAAAATTCAAAAAAAGACCAAGAAAGTACACAAGAAAGATACGTACAAGCACTTATTTGGAATCGAAAATTTAAAGCTGCTCAAGAATACATCAATACGCTTGACACCTCCAAAACATGGGTATTGGGTTTAAAAGCAACGCTATACACGTATACCGGAGATTTTAAAAATACGCTTAAAACATACAACCATATTCTTAAAGAAGATCCTAGTTCGTTTGATGGGAATTTAGGGAAAGCCAATGCCCTAAAAGCTAACAATCAAACTAAAAAAGCTTATGAAGCAGCTAAGCATGCTTTAACATTGTTTCCAAATCAGACAGATATTGAAAATTTTATAGTTAAAATCAATCAATCTTTACTTCCGTCTATTACCTCTAGCATTGCCTACGGATTTGATAACGGTGATAGTGAAGCGTATACATTTACCAACAAATTAAACATTCCCGTAACTACTAAAACTTCTGTAAAAGCTATTTACAATTACAAAGATGCTTTTAATAATGTAACCCATAACGATAGTAAGTCTATTATTTTAGGGTTGGGAATTGGACATCAGCTTCATCCTCAAATTTACATCTCGGCATTGGCGGGAATTGATAAGGTAAGGGGTAACAAAAATGATTACGAGCAGTTTTACGCACATCTATTGATAAAAACACAACCTTTTAAATTGCAAAATCTTGATGTTGGATACAAAAGAGAATTGCAAAATTTTAATGCTGAATTGTTAAACAGAAACATTGTTCAAAACCACTTTTACACCAATTACAACATCAGTACAAATTTTAATTTAGGGTGGTTTACGCAGTATTTTTACACCTCACAAAGCGATGGAAATCAAAGAAATCTTTTCTTTACTTCTTTATATTACAACATTCTAAGAAAACCTGTTTTAAAGACAGGAGTCAATTATCAATTTTTAGCATTTAAAAATCAAGTTCCGAGTACGTATTTTAGTCCTTCTAAATTTAACGCTGTTGAAGTTTTCATCAACCTGCTTAAAGACAAAGCGGTGACTAAAAACAAAAACATGTACTACGGTTTAACTGCTGCTGTGGGGTATCAATTTATAGAAGCACAAAGCAAACAAAGTACCTACCGAGTGCAAGCGAATTTAGGGTATAAATTTAACGAATTTTGTACGTTAGAAAGCTACGTAAACCATAGTAATATTGCTTCCGCAGCTGCAAGTGGCTTTACCTTTACAGAGTTTGGATTAAAATTTAAATGGTTGTTTCTAAAAAAGCCTGT
>CALHCC010000095.1 GCA_937930675.1 uncultured Flavobacteriaceae bacterium | reverse complement strand
ATACCATTACCGAACTAGCGATAGTTTAAATAATGTAGCTTAACGTTTATTGAAACAATGCTTTTAATTCTGTAGCTTCATTCGGTTTTATTTTACCAGCTACTAATAAGCTTAATTGTCGTCTTCTTAAAGCACTGGTGTAACGTTTTTTCTCTAATTCAGTTTCAGGAATTACTTGAGGTACTTTTGTGGGTTTTCCATATTGGTCTACAGCTACAAAAGTATAAATAGCTTCGTTTACTTTTGTTTTGGCTCCAGAGATTCTGTCTTCTAAATATACGTCGGCAATTACCTCCATAGAAGAGGAAAAAGATCGAGAGACTTTTGCTTCAATAGTCATCATACTTCCTAACGGAATTACTTTTTCAAAAGAGACATTGTTGACAGAAACGGTTACACAAATAGCGTGGGAATGTCTTTGTGCAGCAATGCAACAAATTCTATCTACCCTAGCTAAAAGTTCTCCTCCAAACAAACCATTTAAGGCATTGGTATCACTAGGTAAAATAATATCTGTGGTAATAGCTAAAGAGGCGGACGAGGGTTTAGAATCCATATTAAAAGAGTATTAAGTTAGTTGTTAATATACAACCAAGCGTGTTTGTTGTCTTTTTTACGGATGCTGTTTAGTTGATTAATGGCGTTTCTTTTGTTATCAAAAGCAGCATAACTTACCTGTGTTAATCCCCATTTGTTAACGCCTATAATTTGTGCATTGTAACCTTTTTGATTTAAAAAGGTTACTTTTTTAATTGCATTGTTAACATCTTTAAAAGCACCAGCAATAATGTGGTATTTTTGAGAACGAATTTCACTAGTAGCGTCTTCAAGTGCTACTGTTTCAACGTTTACTTCTTTTTCTACTTCTTCCTTTTCAATGGTTAAGGTAAGCGTTGGTAAAGGAGTTAAAATGTTAAAAGAAGCTTGTTCTATTTGTTGTGTAATTTTTTCCTGAGCGGCAATTTCTTGCTGATTTGTTAGATGATTTATGTACAAATTACTACTGATAAAAAGTCCACCAACAACTGCTGCTGCAACAATATACTTTTTGTAAGATTTTTTTTGTTTGGAAACAACTTCTTCTGGAGTTACAATATTGTTTCTTAAAACAAAATCAGCATGTACGTTTTGTAGACCAAAAGAACTGGCTAGGTAATTAACAGTGTGGCTAGGTTCAAATAATATTTGCTCATTTTCTAATGCAAACGTACCAATGTTGTTTAATACCAATGTTGTGTTTTGTAAATGTTCTTTCCACTGTTGTACCGTTTCTTGAACTTGTTTTGCAGCTTCATCAAAAGAAATATGCAACGATTTAGCGATGTGATTGATTAACAAACCATCGTTTTGTTGAAGGTTTACATTAAAAGATATGTTTTTGGTAGGGGGTGTAAACTGATGATGAGTATCCAGGGTACTAGAAATAGTATTGCTTACAAATCCTCCAAAATTTGGAATCATGACACATTCATATCTATATAGTAAATCGCTAATGTATTTTGATAATTGCATAAAACAAAAATATTAAAAATTAGAAAAGCTTTGGTAAAATAAGGCCACATTTTATAAACAATTTATTTTTGTATCTTATTTGCTAAAAAAGTAAATGAATGAAAAAGAAATTCAATATGCTTTGTCGTTACAATTTGTTAAAGGAGTAGGTAATGTTACTGCAAAAGCGTTAATTACAGCGTACGGAAGTGCCATTGCGTTGTTTGAAAATCATCAGAAAGGAAAGATAAAATCCAGTATAAATTCAGCGATTTTTAATAAAATATTTACATCAGAAGCTCTTAAAAAAGCGGAAATGGAATTGAAAAAAGCAGCTGCTAGAGGTATAGAATGTCTTTACTTTCAAGATACAGTCTATCCAAAACACCTTTTAAACTGTGCCGATGCTCCTGTTGTGTTATTTAAAGATGGAGGAAGTGATATGAATCAACATCAAAAAATAATAAGTGTTGTAGGGACTAGAAATATGACGGCTTACGGAAGAGCTTTTTGTCATGATTTGATCGATTCTTTAAAAGAATATCAACCTTTAATTGTAAGTGGTTTTGCGTTTGGAGTAGATATTTGTGCACATAACTTGGCTTTAAAAAACGACGTATCTACATTGGCGGTGTTGGCACATGGTTATGGTACTTTGTATCCTAAAGAGCATAAAAAATATTATGGTGATGTAAAGAAGAGCGGTGGGTTTTTATCGGAATTTGTATACGACGAACCTCCTTATAAAGAAAACTTTTTAAAGAGGAATAGAATTGTTGCAGGAATGAGTCAGGCAACTATTGTGGTGGAATCTGCTCAAAAAGGAGGAGCTTTAGTAACGGCAGATCTTGCCAATTCGTATCACAAAGATGTGTTTGCGGTACCAGGTAAAACTACCGATGTATATAGTAAAGGTTGCAATGCATTAATACAACAGCACAAAGCTGCATTAATTACTTCTGGAGAAGACGTAGTACAGCAACTAGGATGGGAGAAAACTAAAAACGCACCAACAAAGTCCATACAACCTCAATTGTTTGTAGAGTTAGTGGGAGATGAACAGTTGGTGTATAGCATTTTAGAAGAAACTCCGTTGTATGCAGATGAAATTTCTAGAAAATTAAGCATTCCTATTTATAAAGTATCAAATGCTATTTTTCAGTTAGAATTAAAAGGATTGATACAAGTACAGCCTGGTAAATTAATCCAACGTATCTAGTTTTTCTTAGAAATAAAGCTTTCTAGAATTACGGCGGATACAATAATACTCCCGCCTATAAGTGTTGTTAATGTTGGTTTTTCATCTAAGAAAAAGTAAGCCAAAATTACGACATACACAGGTTGAATACAACTCAATAAAGATGCGGTAGTTGCCGAAAAATATTGAAATGTTTTTACCAAATACGTATGTCCTATGGCGGTAGTAACAATTCCTAAAAATAATAAATAAGGCAATTGAGTTTTGTAGTTTGCAATTTCCACATCTATAAAAAAGAGAAAAGGAGTTAACAATATCACGACCCATCCGTTCTGATAAAACATAAGCATGCT
>CALHCC010000094.1 GCA_937930675.1 uncultured Flavobacteriaceae bacterium | reverse complement strand
AATTTACAGAAAAGCTACCGTAAAAGACATTGAAACTTGGGAAAAAGCAAGAAGTAAAGAAACCGAAACTCAAAAAAGAGGAAGAGAAATCATTATTAAGTTAGGGCTTAAAATGAAGTTATCAGACGTGGAATACCAAGGAGATGGTAATAAAGCTGTTTTTTACTATACCGCAGATGAACGTGTAGATTTTCGTCAGTTAATTAGAGACTTAGCTTCGGCATTTTCTATTAGAGTAGAAATGAAACAAGTAGGATTAAGACAAGAAGCAGCACGTTTAGGAGGTGTAGGTTCTTGTGGAAGAGAGTTGTGTTGTTCTACATGGTTAACAGATTTTAGAAAAGTAAATACGGCTGCTGCTAGATATCAACAATTGTCTTTAAATCCACAAAAGCTAGCAGGACAATGTGGTAAATTAAAGTGTTGTTTAAATTATGAGTTAGATAGTTATTTAGATGCTTTAAAAGGATTTCCTTCTCAGAATACGATGTTAAAAACAGAGAAAGGATTGGCCATTTTTATTAAGATGGATATTTTTAGCGAAACACTATGGTATACTTATAAAGATGACAAATCTAAATGGTACAAGCTTACTTTAACTCAGGTAAACGAAATTATAGAAGAGAACAAAAAAGGAGTTAAAGTAGAGAGTTTAGAGGAGTATGATGCTGAAAATGTTGAAGAAACTAAAATTGATTTTGAAAATGTTGTAGGACAAGATAGTTTAACACGTTTTGATGAACCAAAGCGTAAAAAACGTAGAAAAAACAATAGAAGTAAAAACAACAAGGCTAGAACAGAGGGTTCTCAGAGAAATCGTAAAGATATTATTGAAGGAAATTCAGATAAAAAAGAAGGGAATACAGCCCCCAAAAAACCAAGACCTCAAAGAAAGCCAAACGCTGCACAAAAAAACAATCCTAGAGCAAAAACTAAAGAACAGTCAAATAATACAGATGTAGCAAATAAGGTTAATAAGCCAAATCGCCCTCCAAGAAAACCGAATTCCAAAGCAAAAACTCAGCATCAAGGAACTTCGGAAAGTAAAGCAATAGTACAGCCACAAAAAAAGCAAGTCAATGCTGATAAAGGAGTGAATCAAAAGCCTAAAAGGAGAAATAATAACAGAAAACGACCAAACAAACCTAACCATGGTGCTGCAAAAACTGAGTAAATATACGGTTCTGTTAATAGGTGTGTTGTTAGCTGTTTCTTGTGATCAGTTTAAAAAATACGATCATTACAAAACCTTAGAAAAAGGAAGTTGGCATCAAGATAGTATTATTTCTTTTGAAGTAACGCTAGAAGATACTTTAGTACCCCATCATGTATTTTTAAACTTAAGAACGGATAATCGTTTTCCGTATAGAAATATGTTTGTGATTAGTACTATAACTTCTCCAGAAGGATTCTCGTTTAAAGACACGTTGGAATATGAAATGGCAGATGCATTTGGGAATTGGTTAGGAGAAGGTTTAACAGATGTAAGAAATAACAAATTGTTTTTATTAGAGAATTATCAATTTTCTACAAAAGGAAAGTACGTTTTTAAAGTAGAGCAGGCCATGAGAAAACGAGGAAACGTAGAGGGAGTAAATGAGCTACTTGGAATATTAGATGTTGGTTTAAGAATAGAAGAAGCACAAAAAAAATAATTGCAAACATGGAACAGCAAGAAGAATCGGTAAAACCTAATTTTTCAAATTACGTAAAAATATTCTGGGGATGTTTTTTACTTTTTGTGTTAAGTATTTTCACTGTTTTTTTATTGGTGAGCACAGGAGTATTTGGAAAGCTTCCTACTTTTGAGGATTTAGAGAATCCTGAAAAAAACTTTGCAACAGAAATCATCGCTTCGGACGGAGTTACTTTAGGAAAGTATTTTAAAGAAAACAGAACCCCTGTAAAGTTTAGTGATTTGCCAGAAAACTTAGTAAAAGCTTTAGTCGCTACCGAAGATGAACGTTTTTATGAACATTCTGGAATTGATTTTTATAGTTTAGCAAGAGCTGTCGCTAAATTAGGAAAAGATGGAGGAGGTAGTACCATTACACAACAATTAGCAAAGCAACTTTTTACTGAAAATTTTGGGACTAGAAATATTGTAAAACGTATTGGTCAAAAACTAAAAGAGTGGGTGATTGCAGTAAAGTTAGAAAGGCAGTACACTAAGAATGAAATTTTAACGATGTATTTAAACAAATATGATTTTTTATACAATGCCATCGGAATTCGTTCTGCATCTAGAATTTACTTTAATAAAGAACCTAAAGAATTAACCATAGAAGAATCTGCTGTTCTAGTAGGGATGGCTAAAAACCCCTCGTTATACAATCCACGAAGATTTCCTAAAAACGCAAAAAATAGAAGGGCTACTGTTTTTGGACAGTTGGAAAGAAACGGATGTATTAGTGCAAAAGAAAAAGATTCGTTAAACCAGTTACCCATTACCATTACCTATACTCCAGAAGGGCATAGTGATGGACATGCCACGTATTTTAGAGAATATTTAAGAGATTATTTAAAAAAATGGATTAAAAAAAATCCAAAGTCAGATGGAACACAGTATAATATTTATAGAGATGGTTTAAAAATTTATGTAACCTTAGATTCTAAAATGCAGTCCTATGCAGAAAATGCAGTAAAACAACATATGTCTAATTTACAACGCATTTTTTTTAAAGAACAAAAGAAAAATCCAACAGCTCCTTTTTATGATATAGAAGTAGAACAAGCAGAAGCCATTATTTACAAAGCCATAAAACAAACAAAGAGATATAAAACCTTAACAGCCAAAGGAACTAAGAAATCAGAAATTTTAGAAGCCTTTAAAAAGAAAAGAAAAATGAACGTTTTTGATTGGGAAAAAGGAAGTAAAGACACGTTGTTATCTCCTTACGATTCTATTAAATATTATAAATCTTTTTTACGATCAGGTTTGTTGGCTGTAGAGCCTCAAACAGGACACATCAAAGCATGGGTAGGAGGAATCAATCATAAATATTTTAAATACGATCATGTAAAGCAAGGGAAAAGACAAGTAGGTTCTACATTTAAACCTTTTGTATACGCTTCGGCCATCAATCAATTTAGAATATCGCCTTGCGAAAAATATCCCAATACACCATTTACTATTCCTAAAGGGAAATATGGTTTGTTAGAAGATTGGACTCCTAAAAATGCGGGAGAAGAGTATGGAGGAGAATTAACCTTAAAGCAAGCGTTGGCAAAATCTATCAATGTAATTACAGCAAGAATGATTGATAGGGTAGGCCCAGAAACCGTAGTTCAATTGGCTAAAAAATCAGGAATTACCTCTAACATACCCGCCTATCCATCTATAGCCTTAGGTACTATTGATGCTAGTTTGTACGATATGGTAGGAGCTTATGCCATGTTTGCAAACAAAGGATTTAGAGTAAAACAAACCATGGTGATGCGTATAGAAGATAGAAACGGAAGTGTATTGCAACGTTTTGTTCCTGAATCTGAAGAAGTGATGAGTGAAGAGGCTGCTTACACTGTTTTAGATTTATTAAAAGGAGTTACCAAAGAAGGTTCTGGAGTACGTTTGCGAGGGAAATATGCCAAATATCCACAAAACGTAGCAACAGGATATCCATACCAATTTACCAATCCTATTGCAGGTAAAACAGGAACTACACAAAACCAATCCGATGGTTGGTTTATGGGTGTCGTACCTAATTTAGCAGTGGGAGTTTGGACAGGAGCAGAAGAAAGAGCTACGCATTTTGCAGGAATTACTTTTGGACAAGGAGCTAGCATGTCTTTACCTACATGGGCATTGTTTATGAAACAATGTTATGCTGATGAAAGTTTAAACATTAGTCAAGACGATTTTGAGAAACCTGAAAACTTTGGTATAGCAATTGATTGTAATTCGACAACCGAAGAAAAACAGAATTCATTAATAGAAACCAATCCAGAATTTTAATAGATCCATGAAAATTACTTCTTACAACGTTAACGGAATTAGAGCAGCCCTTAAAAAAGGATTTATCGATTGGTTACAAGTCGCGAATCCAGATATTTTGTGTTTGCAAGAAACCAAGGCTCATAAAGAACAATTAGATTTATCTGTGTTTGAAGACGTGGGATATAAATACACCTACTGGTTTTCTGCAGAAAAAAAAGGATATAGTAGTGTGGCTATTTTGTGTAAAGAAGAACCTAAACATGTAGCTTACGGTACAGGTATCGAATCTATGGATTTTGAAGGAAGAAACATTCGAGTAGATTACGATACTTTTTCTGTAATGAGTATGTATTTGCCTTCTGGAACCAATGAGGCTCGTTTGGACTTTAAGTTAAATTACATGGATGAAATTCTAGAGTATTTAACAGCATTACGTAAAGACATTCCTAATTTAATTGTTTGTGGAGATTACAATATTTGTCATACAGAAATAGACATCCACAACCCTAAACAGAATAAGAACACCTCTGGTTTTTTACCTGTAGAAAGAGCATGGTTGTCTAAGTTTATTGACAGTGGTTTTGTGGATAGTTTTAGACATTTTAATAAAGAACCACACCATTACTCTTGGTGGAGTTACAGAGCTAATGCTCGAAATAATAACAAAGGCTGGAGGATAGATTACCACATGGTTACAGAACCTTTAAAGAATAGGTTAGAAAGAGCTTATATTCTACCAGAAGCCAAACATTCAGATCATTGCCCTATTGTAGTAGAACTTTTAAAATAATAACGATGAAAAATATAGTAAGTATTCTTGTTACAGCTGTAGTATTAACGAGTTGTGTAACTAAAAAAAAATTCACAGAATTATCCGATAAATATAATCGATTGTCGAAAACCAATGCAGGGTTAATTTCTCAGAACGATGAATTGTTAAAAAACAAAAATAAATTAGCTTCAAACTTAGAAAACTTACAAGAACAAAAGTCAGGCTTAGATGAAGAATTAAAAGCGTTGCAGCAAAAAATAGCAGCTTCAAAAAACAACTACAATCAATTACAAAGCTCTTACGATAATTTGTCATCTAATAGCTCTTCTGCCATCAATGCTAAGGTAAAAGAAAATCAAAAATTACTATCAGAATTAGAAAGTAAAGAGAAGATATTGTTAGAAGAAAAAGCAAATCTTAAAAAGTTAAAAGAGGCTTTAGAGGCTCGATCTAAAAGAATATCGGACTTAGAAGCTTTAATCGCAAGTAAAGAAGCTGCCATGCAAAAACTTAAAAATGCCATTAGTGAAGCATTGGTTGGTTTTGAAGGAAAAGGATTGACGGTAGAAAATAGAGATGGAAAAATATACGTTTCTATGGAAAACAAATTATTGTTTAAATCAGGACAATGGGCTGTAGGAGCTAATGGTAAAAATGCTGTTGTAAAATTGGCAGAAGTGTTGGTAAACAATCCTACTATTAACGTACTGATAGAAGGACATACTGATAACGATCCTTACAACGGAAGTGTGATTAAAGACAATTGGGATTTGTCCGTAAAAAGAGCTACGGCGATTGTGAGAATTTTACAGCGTTACAAAGTTTCTCCTAAGCAAATTACGGCTGCAGGTAGGAGTGAATATTTACCAGTAGCACCTAATAGCACAACTTCCGGAAAAGCTAAAAACAGAAGGATAGAAATTATTTTATCTCCTAATTTAGATGAGGTAACTAAGTTGTTAAACGAATAATTATTTTTGATAAGATAGGTAGATGAGGTTTTTAAATATTTTTTTTTTGATGAGTGTAGGGATGTTTGCCCAAACCACACAAGTAGACTCTTTAACACAACAAATAGTTGATAAAACTCATCAAATTACAGGGGAAGAATTAAAAAAAGTAGACAGTCTTTGGATAGAAAACTTGTACAAAACCTCTTTAGTAGATAGTATTTTTACCAGTTTAAAAGCACCTCAGGCAGAGCTTAGTTTTGTAAACGATTTAGAAATTTCTACAGATACTTTAAAAGCAAGATTAAAAGTATTAGACGAAAAAACACCGTTCCATATAGAATACAATATTGAACTGGAAAGAATTATAAAAAGCTATTTAAAATACAGAAAAAAGTATTATCCTAAAATGATGGCAAGAGCGGAATACTATTTTCCGTTTTTCGAGGAACAATTGGCTAAGTACGAAATTCCGTTAGAAATAAAATATTTAGCCATTGTAGAATCGGCTTTAAAACCAAGAGCAAAATCAAGAGTAGGAGCTACAGGTTTGTGGCAATTTATGTATCAAACAGGTAAATTGTATAATTTAAATGTAAGCTCTTATGTAGATGAAAGGCAAGATCCTGTAAAGGCAACACAAGCTGCTTGTAAGTACTTAGAAAACTTGTACCATAGTTTTAACGATTGGGATTTGGCACTAGCAGCGTATAATTCAGGACCTGGAAATGTATCTAAAGCCATCAGACGATCGGGGAATCATACCAATTATTGGAATATTAGACCTTTCTTGCCTAAAGAAACCTCCGATTATTTGCCTGCCTTTTATGCAACCCTTTATATTTTTGAATATGCCAAGGAACACGGTATAGAAAAAGAAGCTCCTAAAATTCATGCTTTTGCTACAGATAGTATTCAAGTAAAACAGTTGTTAACGTTTCAGCAGGTAAACGATATGGTAGGGACAGATATTGAAATGTTGGAATTTTTAAATCCATCCTATAAATTAAATATGGTTCCTTACGTACAAGGTAGAAATTACAAACTAGTACTTCCATTACAAGATGCCTTAAGATTTGTAGATCACGAAGAAGAAGTATATGCTTACGCAACAGCACAGGCAAATGAACGAGAAAAGCCATTGCCTAAGTATTTTGAAATGAGCCAACGTATACGCTATAAAGTAAGATCTGGAGATTATTTGGGATTGATTGCAGAAAGACACGGAGTGTATGTAAGAGATTTAAAAAAATGGAACAGATTAAGCAGCACCAGTTTGCGTGTTGGGCAACGTTTAACCATTTATCCTAAACGTTTAAATTATACCGTTACCAAACCTAAACTTATAAAGAAAATCACGAAGGTTACCATTCCTAAAAAAGGAGCCAAAAGAACGCATACCATTGTAAATGGAGATAATCTTTGGGGACTTGCTAAAAAATATAAGGTAACCGTTACTGCCATAAGATCCTGGAACAATCTTTGGAGTAGTAACAATCTAAAACTAGGCAATCAGTTGGTGATTTATAACATGTAACAGAATGAAAAGAATACTTGCATTTTTAATTTTGATGGTAGTGGTGGTGTCTTGTGGAAAAACCAAAGAGTCAAAGAAAGAGAATAACGATTATTTAAAGCCAGAATCTACAGGTAGAATTAATCATGTAATTGTGGTTGTAAGTCCAGATCATTGGAAAGGAAAAATAGGACAAGCTTTTAAGGAGTTGTTAGAACAACCTATTCCAGGGCTGCCACAACCCGAATATTTGTTTAATGTTTCTACCATTCCACCTACGGCATTTACCAAAATGTTTCAAAACAGTAGAAATTTATTGGTGTTGCAGTTGGCGGATAGAGAAGTTTTTAAAACCACAAAAAATAAATATGCATTGCCGCAAACCATTGTAGAGTTAAAGGCTAAAACAGAAGCGGAGTTGGTGGAGTTAATTAAAACAAGAGGACCTGAAATGATTGGAGTTTTTAGAAACGAAGATCTTGCTTCTATCCAAAAAGAAAATCGTCAGAATAAATTAGTTACAAAAATTACTGCGTTATCAAATTTAGGAGTTCAAATGCAGATTCCTAATAAATACAGGGTAGTGATGGATACGTTGGGTTCTTTTATGTGGTTACGTAGTCACATTGCAGGGGGAATTGCTGTAGGAGATCAAACCAATAATTTAATTGCGTACAAAGTACCTATGTTTACTTCTGAAGAACCTATTTTAAATCAAATCATCAAGAATAGAGATCGTATCGGTAAAGCATTTATTAGGGGGAATAATGAAGACACGATGTACATGATTACCGAAGCCGCAAGAACACCTGTTATGAAAGAAGTAACCATAGATGGTAAAAAAGCATACGAAACAAGAGGAACTTGGGAAGTGTTTGGAGCTTACAATGCAGGGCCTTTTTTAAATTATTCTATTATTGATGAAAAAGACAACAGTGTATTGGTGGTAGAAGGCTTTAATTATGCTCCATCTGTAAACAAACGTGACTTTGTATTTGAACTAGAGGCCATCTTAAAAACAACGAAAATTAAATAAACGATTGAACAAAAAATAAATTTACATTACATAGAAATGTAAATTACCTCTTTTTCTGATAAAGATTGGTGATGTTTAATAAGGATAGGAACTTCTTTAAACAACGCTTCTATTAAATGATGAGTTCCTTTAAAATAACTATGAAGTACAGTAGCAGTGTGTACAGATTTGTCCGTAATTTTTATCTGTTCTGGATATAATAATTTAGTTCCTGTTTGATTCGTTTCTTCTAATAAACGGTAAGGTATTTCGTTTACTTCGTTAAAAAAAGAAGCTACATATTTAGAATTGGGGTGTTTGTAAATATGCTCTGGAGCTCCCTCTGCAATTATTTTAGTGTCTTTTATAATATATACCTTATCAGCAAAAGAAAGTGCATCTGTGCTATCATGTGTGGCAACAATACAAGTAATGTTTTTAGACTTTAAATAGTTAAACAACTTACGTCTTAAATTGTTTTTTCTAAAATTATCAATATGGCTAAAAGGCTCGTCTAACAAAAGAATTTCTGGTTCCTTGGCTAGTACTCTAGCAATGGCTACACGTTGTTTTTGTCCGCCACTAAGGTTTTTTACTTTAATATTGGCAAAATCACTCATGTCTACCACTTCTAGTAATTCTTTAATTCTAGCTTGTTTTTTGTCTTTGTAAATGTTGGATAGAAATTCCCCTACATTTTCGGCCGCTGTGGTATAAGGCATCAAACTAAAATCTTGAGCCAAATACTTCATAAAAGAATGTCCAGGAATTAAATTAAACTTAGGGCCTAATAATTTTTTATCACCATAAAAAATAGCTCCGTGTTTAATGTCCATTAAGCCATAAATAAGTTCTAACAAAGTACTTTTACCACATCCGCTTTCTCCTAATAATGCTACATATTCCCCTGGAAGTACGTTAAAATGAATATTGTTTAAAACAGTTTTGTTTTTTTGATAAGCATAAGAAACATTTTGTACGGAAAGCATAACTTTAATTTAGAAACACAAATATAGTGTATGCGTGTTAGATGGCATTTATATCATGTACAATTAAAAACTTCGTATTTAATTGTACATCTGTTTTTTTGTTTGAATGACTTAATTTTTTAAAATCATAGAATTACAAAATATGAGTTGAATTTAATCATACGCAAAATGACTATCTAGTCTGTTTTCTATTAGTTCTTTAATTCTATTTACATCTACATTGTTTTTAATAAACACGGTTAAATTTTCTTCGACTCTGTTTCTACTTACAGATTCTTGAATTTCAATAAAATCAATACCTTGAATACTTCTTAGAAGTTCTTTACATTCGTTATCACAAGAAGTATCTTTAATATACACTTTAATAGTTTGTCTAATCGGGTTGTTTCTTATTTCGGTTCTAAAAGGTAGCATAGCTTTTGGAATTTTAAAATGATACTTATAATTTAAGAAAAAGGAATGATTTTGTCAAGAAATTTTATCCCATCCAATGTTCTCTATCCAAACTTCGGTATTGTATGGCTTCTGCTATGTGATGAGATTCAATGTTTTTAGAATTGTCTAAGTCTGCAATAGACCTACTTACTTTTAAAATTCGGTCATACGCTCTGGCAGATAAATTTAAAGATTCCATGGCTGTTTTTAAAAGTTGCAGAGTTTCATCGTTTAATTTGCAATATGTTTTTAATTGTTTTACATCCATTTGAGCATTGTAATGAATGTGTTTTGTGTTTTTAAATCGTTCGGTTTGTAGGTTTCTAGCTTTTTGGACTCTTTGTTTAATCAACGCACTTTTTTCTGCGGGAGCTGTGGTACTTAATTTTTCAAAAGGAACAGGATTTACTTCAATATGCAAATCAATTCGGTCTAATAAAGGGGCCGAAATTTTGTTCAAATATTTTTTCACTTCGCTTGCCGAGGATTGAATTTTTTGTTGATCCGAAATAAAATCTCCACTAGGCGAGGGATTCATGCTGGCAATTAACATAAAACTACTAGGGTAGGTAATGGTAAATTTTGCTCTAGAAATGGTTACTTCTCTATCTTCTAAAGGTTGTCGCATCACTTCTAAAACACTTCGTTTAAACTCGGGTAATTCGTCTAAAAACAAGACTCCGTTATGTGCTAACGAAATTTCTCCAGGTTGTGGATATTGACCTCCGCCTACCAAAGCAACGTCGGATACCGTATGATGAGGAGCCCTAAAAGGACGTTCTAAAATTAAGGTTTCTTTGTTTTTGGTATTTCCTGCTACGGAATGAATTTTAGTGGTTTCTATAGCTTCGTTTAAAGACATGGAAGGGAGTATGCTAGGAATTCTTTTGGCTAACATGGTTTTTCCAGATCCTGGAGGGCCAATCAATAAAATATTATGTCCTCCTGCTGCTGCAATTTCTAAGGCTCGTTTTACAGATTCTTGTCCTTTTACATCTGTAAAATCAAAATTGTGATGTTGGTCTAATTCTTCTAAATATTTTTGGGTATCAAATAATAAAGGTTCCTTTGGGTCTTTGTCATTTAAAAAATCAATTACATCGTTAATAGTGTCTAATCCATAAACTTCAAAATCATCAATTAAAGCGGCTTCTTTAGCATTGGCACTTGGGAGGACTATTCCTTTAAAATTATTTTTCTTAGCTTCTATGGCAATCGGCAGTACACCTTTTATGGGTAATAAACTTCCGTCTAAAGAAAGTTCTCCCATAATAATGTACTCTTTTAATTTGTGTGTTTTTATTTGCTGAGAAGCTCCTAGAATTCCAATAGCCAAAGAAATGTCGTACGCAGTTCCTTCTTTTCTAATATCGGCAGGAGCCATGTTAATGGTAATTTTTTTTCCAGGAAAATGAAGTTGATTGTTTTTTAGCGCAGCAAGAATTCTATAGTTGCTTTCTTTAATAGCGTTATCGGGCAGTCCCACCAAATGATAGCCAATTCCTTTATCAATATTTACTTCAATAGTAATAATAGTTGCATCTACACCATAGCAAGTAGCTGCATACACTTTTTTTAACATAGCAAAGTTTTTTCTTAATCTTTGCTTAAGTTACTAAAATTAAAGTATTTATTAAAAACCTAACTCTTGGGCTTTTTTAGAAAGTTCCACTAAGTTTTTAACATCTAACTTTTTCATGAGGTTAAAACGATGGGTTTCGATGGTTCTTTTACTTTTACCCAATTTCTCAGAAATCTCCATGTTGGTGTAACCATGCAAAATAAACTCTAGTATTTCTAATTCTTTTTTGGTGAGTTTAGAAACAAGAGGATTTTGATTAGTTGTAGATGGTTTTGCTGTAGATGCTCCATTAATTAAGCTTTTAACAATAGCATCGGTTGTGTCTCCACTAAAGTATTTTCCACCATTGTAAACGTTAGTAATGGCTTTTACAAATTCATCTTTATTAGTGTCTTTTAGCAAATAACCACTAGCTCCGGCAGAAATAGCTTTTAAAATATATTCTTCCGAATCGTGCATAGACAAAATAATTGTCTTGGTAGCTGTTTGTAATTCTGTAAGTTTTGCTACAGCTTCTATTCCGTTCATTACGGGCATACGAACATCAATAATTAAAATATCGGGTTTTAATTCTAATGTTAAATCAACACCTTCTTGTCCATTGGTACCTTCTCCAATTACTGAAAAATTAGGTTCGCTTTCTAATAAAGAACGCAATCCATTTCTTACAAGTAAATGGTCATCTACCAATAAAATGTTAATTTTGTTCATAGGAGTTCCAACTATTAAAATTAATTACTTACGTTAAGAGTACGTAAAATTACAACGAAATTACGTAAAAATATAAGAAAATCTACGTAATTTTTACGATAAATAGCAATACTTTTTAATAAAATAGAGAATCTATAGGTTTTTACCGAACTTTGAAAAACCGAAAAAATCTAAAATAAATAGAAGATGAAATTTGAGAAAGCACTCATGTTAATGGACAAGGCCAATCAACAAGATCCTAATAAAGAAGTGTACGAAGGTGTGACATATGCTAAAGAATATATTTACGGAATTAGAATGTCTAAGCGATTAGACGATTTTATGCCCAATGCTCCGGAGTCTTTAAAATTGGCAGCAAGATGTCAACATATTTGTAGATGGGAAATTCCTAGAAATTCTTTTCCAATGGATAGAGTAGGGTATTTAACCTGGAGAAACGAGTTAAAAAAGTTGCATGCATCAAAGGCAGAAGAAATTTTAACATCCGTAGAGTACGATAAAGAGGTAATTGATGAAGTAAAAATGATGTTGTTAAAAAAACAACTCAAAAAAAATGAATTAACACAGGCTTTAGAAGATGTAATTTGTTTGGTCTTTTTAGAATATTATTTTGATGCTTTTATGGCAAAACATACCGAAGAAAAAATAATAGACATTGTTCAAAAAACTTGGGCTAAAATGTCAGCGTTAGGACACAAAGCAGCCTTGGAATTACCATTCTCGGATGCTGGATTGGCATTGGTACAAAAAGCATTAGCATAAAAATATGGGTTTATTAGATACGTATTTATCAGATAGCGAAAGGTCTGTATTACAAAAAAGGAGGTCTAAAATTTCTGGAGCTTTTTTTCTGTTATTTACTGTGGTATTGGTGATGAGTTACATTATTCAAAATCAGCTATCGGAAGAGAATACCGTATTAATGACCAAGGGAGACATAAAGCAACTTAAAATTAATTTAGGTTTAATTTCTGTTTTTGTACTAGGTTATTTGGGTTGGATTTTATTTAAGTTGATTCGACCTACTTATATTACGTATTTAGACTTAATTACTGATTTATTAGCCATTAAAAACAATGTTCACAATGCAGATAGACCTTTGTCTTCTAGAGAAAATACCTTATTGCGATTTAGAGAATTAAACTTTGCGGTAAACAATGCGGTATTATATGCTACGATTACCGATGAAAATAGAATTGCATACATCAGTAAAAAATTTGAAGATTATTTAGGCCATAAAGAAGATTTAACATTTCGAAAGTTTGAAGAAGTGTTAACCTACAAGCACAATCAACACCATAGAGTACGAAAAGTATTAAGTACGGCCACGGGCGAATTGGTAAATAAAGAGTTAAAATTAACCAATTACAAAGGAGAAATTTTTTGGATGGAGATGTCTATCATCAACATGCAAAATATTAAGAATTCTAAGAGAAGATTAATTGTTTGTCATGACATTACCAAACGTAAAAATGCGGGAATGGAAATGCAACGTGTAAATAGAGATAAGTTTGTAGCAGAAGTGCAGTCTCAAAAAGATTTGTCTCAGCAAATTATGACGGCTCAGGAAGATGAGCGTAAACGTATTGCCAAAGATATACACGACGGTATTGGACAAATGCTAACCGCTTTGCGTTTTAATATTGATGGTATTGATTTTTCTAATACAGAAAAAGCGGAAGAAAGTTTAGATTCTTTAAAAGAAGTATTTGGACAATTAATTAAAGATGTACGAGCGGTAACTTTTAGCCTGGCTCCACCAGAATTAACCGATCATGGAATTGCTCCTGCTATCAGAAAAATGAGTAATATGGTGGGAAGTTTTACAGGGGTAAAAGTGTTGTATGAAAATTTATCGGAATTTGACATGCGATTGGATAACAATGTTGAGGTAAACATTTATAGAGTAGTACAAGAGGCGGTAAACAATGCGTTAAAATATGCGAGTTCTGATTATATTTTAATTTCCTTAGACCATACGGATTCTTATCTAAAAATAAAAGTGATGGATGAGGGAGAAGGTTTTGATCCTAAAGCTTCTTTAGATACGTTTAAAGGAAC
>CALHCC010000093.1 GCA_937930675.1 uncultured Flavobacteriaceae bacterium | reverse complement strand
TGCCAGTCAGCTTTTAGAACGTTTTTTATTCGATAAAAAAAAGCAATACGATTTTGTAGAGAAACTAAGTGGTGGAGAACGCAAACGTTTGTATTTGTGTACGGTTTTAATTCAAAACCCTAATTTTTTAATTTTAGATGAGCCTACCAACGATTTAGACATTGTAACCCTAAATGTATTAGAAAGTTTTTTATTAGACTATCCTGGAAATTTAGTTGTGGTTTCTCACGATCGTTATTTTATGGATAAAATTGTAGATAGCTTATTTGTTTTTAGAGGAAATGGAGTGATTGAAAACTTCCCTGGAAATTATTCTGACTTTAGAACCTACGAGAACTCTACTCCTAACGAACCGTCCGAAATTGTTCCTACAAAAATAGAACCTGTTAAAGAAAAAGCAAAAACACCTACCAAATTAAGCTACGCCGAAAATAAAGAATATATTAATCTAGAAAGCGACATCGCTAAATTAAACCGTAAAAAAACAGCTATAGAACTTGAATTTGCTGAGGGTAAAATTGAAGGAGATGCTATTGATAAAAAATCTTTAGAACTTCAAAAAATCATAGATGATATAGAATATAAAGAAATGCGTTGGTTTGAATTGAGTGAGAAATTGGAGGGATAAATATTATTGTTTTCTTACAAAATAAAATATTAAAAAAGTCTCCATTTAAAAATGGAGACTTTTTTAATATTTTATTCTAAACTTGGTATACGTAATTGCTTTTCCTTTTTCTAAGTACTGGCTTTCGTAATAGGTTTGTACTTGCATTACTTCTTCTGGAGCTCCTTCTTGTCTATACACATCATGATTTGCATATAAAACCTCATGTCCTTGTCCATGCAATAATCCTAAACTATAACCGTGCATAAACTCACTGTCTGTTTTTAAGTGCATAATACCTTCTGAATTTAAAATCTTATGGTATCGTCTTAAAAACGCATCACCTGTCATGCGGTGTTTGGTGCGTTTGTATTTAATTTGGGGATCTGGAAAGGTAATCCATATTTCACTTACTTCGTTTTCTGCAAAAATAAAATCTACCAATTCTATCTGCGTTCTAATAAACGCAACGTTTGGCATTTTTTCTTCGATAGCCGTTTTAGCACCACGCCAAAAACGAGCTCCTTTAATATCAATACCTATGTAATTAATGTTTGGATTTCTTTTAGCCAAAGCAACCGTGTATTCTCCTTTACCACATCCTAATTCTAATACAATAGGATGGTTGTTCTTAAAGAATTGATTCCATTTACCTTGGTACTTAAAACCCGATACAACTTCTTCTCTAGTAGGCTGTATTACATTATCAAACGTTTCGTTTTCATTAAAACGTTTTAATTTATTCTTGCTCCCCAATATGGTTTCTTATTTTGGTAAATCTTCTGTTCCTTCGTTTTTAAACTTTTTAGATTCTTTCATCCAGTACGCAAAGTATACTAAACCTACAATCACAAATCCAAAGTTAATAGCGTTAGATCCCCACCAAGAACCACTAAAGCGTAAAGCCTTTAAAGGGGTAAACAAACCATTGGTAAATAAATCGTCTATAGCATGAAATACTTCATTCATAATACTTAATTTTTATTAGCGTTGCAAAAGTAATTAGTTTAAAAATCGGATACAAGTAATTCGTTTAATTTCTCCCTTTTTCGTTTGGATATAAATTAGGTAAAGGGTCACTCTGCCAAAACTCTTTGGTGTCTATGTCCATAATGGTTAATGCATTGGTAAAAGCTGCTCCCGTATCTACATTCCAAACTCCAGCAGCATACATAGGTTGATCTCTATGAATACGTGATAAGGGTGTGTGACCGATGTATATTTCTTTGTATTTTTTTAATCTTTCAGGGTAAAACTCATCTTCTTTGGATAAGTTTCTAGAGGCTAAAGCCAATTCCCATAAAGACCGATCCCAATAAAACATTTTAGAAAAATGCTCGTGATCTACTCCTCTTATATTGGTATATCCAGCATGTAAAAACAATCTGTTTTGGCTGTCTAAATAATAATTTTTTAAATTCTCTAAAAAATGAGTATGGATTTGTATAAAATTAAAAGGTCTGTCTTTGTAAGAATCTAAAGTTGCTTGGCCTCCATGCTGTAACCAATTAGGATTGTCTTTGGCATGCTTTAGCCAATCGTAAAACAATTCGTCATGATTTCCTCTTAAAAAAATACAGTGATGAGACGATTTTAAGGCTATTAGTTCATTAATCACTTCAAAAGATTGACTCCAACCATCTACATAATCTCCTAAAAAAATCAACGTATCTTCTGTAGTTACATTAGCTCTTTCTAAAACTTGTTCTAACGCTTTAAATCCCCCATGAATATCTCCAATAACTAACGTTCTAGACATTTATTCTCTATTTAATATTTTATAAAAATAAAAAAACTCCTGAGGAATACCCTAGGAGTTTTTAATATTTAATCTATTTAGATTAATTGTATGTTTAATTATTCAATGCTTCTGCACCTCCTACAATTTCTAAGATTTCTCCAGTAATGGCAGCCTGACGTGCTTTGTTATACGTTAATAATAAACCATCTCTTAAATCTTTAGCATTATCTGTTGCTTTGTGCATTGCCGTCATACGTGCACCATGCTCTGCAGCAAAAGAATCGCGAATTGCTTTGTACAACTGTGTTTTTAAAGATTTAGGAATTAAAGCTTCTACAATTTCTTCTTTAGAAGGTTCAAAAATATAATCTGAAGATACATTTCCTTCCACCTCTACAGGTTTAATTGGTAAGAACTGCTCTAAAGTAGCTATTTGAGTCGCTGCGTTTTTAAACACATTGTAAACTACTTCAATTTTATCAAAATCACCTTTTGCAAACAAGTCCATTAATTCCTCTGCAATTACAGTTACATTATCAAAAGTTAATTCATCGTAAATAGCTACGTTGTTTTTTAAAACATTGTATTTTTTTGATAAAATATCGTTTGCTTTTTTACCAATGGTATATAAAGAAACTTCTTTACCTTGATATTTTTCAGAGACTACCTGTTCTGTTTTTTTAATAATCGAAGTGTTAAAACCTCCACACAAACCTCTGTTAGAAGAAACTACAACCAATAAAACTTTAGAAACTTCTCTCTGTTCTGCAAAAGTTCCTCCATTTTCGCTATCTAAAGTAGCACTTAAACTTTGTAACAATTCTGTTAATTTGTCAGCATAAGGTCGCATGGCAGTAATTGCGTCTTGTGCTTTTTTTAACTTTGCAGCAGATACCATTTTCATGGCACTCGTGATCTTCATCGTAGAGCCAATAGAGGTAATTCTGTTTCTAATTTCTTTTAAGTTTGCCATACTTTTAAGTAGTTGGTAGTTAGCATCTAGTCGTTAGATCTAAACTACGTGTTATATTAAAAAGCAGCTAGTATAAAGACTCTCAATACTCTATACTAGCTACTCAATATTGTTTTATTCGTATTTTGATGAAATCTCAGCAGCCGTAGCTTCTAAAACATCTAGAGAAGATTGTTCTAATTTACCAGACTTTAAAGAATCTAACACATCTCTGTGTTTTGCATTTAAATAATCGATATAATCTGCTTCAAATTCTTTTACTTTATTTACAGGTACAGACTTTAATAAGTTTTTAGAACCTGCATAAATAATCGCAATTTGATCTTCTACCGTGTAAGGATCGTTTTGAGCTTGCTTTAAAATCTCTACGTTACGTTGTCCTTTTTCGATAACAGATAAAGTAGCAGAATCTAAATCAGAACCAAACTTAGCAAATGCTTCTAATTCACGGAACTGAGCTTGATCTAATTTTAAGGTACCTGATACTTTTTTCATCGATTTAATCTGAGCAGAACCTCCTACACGAGATACAGAAATACCTACGTTAATTGCTGGACGAACTCCTGAGTTAAATAAATCTCCATCTAAGAAAATTTGCCCATCTGTAATAGAAATTACGTTGGTTGGGATGTATGCAGAAACATCTCCTGCTTGCGTTTCGATAATTGGCAATGCTGTGATGGATCCTCCACCTTTGATCTTTCCAACTAAAGAAGCAGGAACATCGTTCATTTGAGCAGCAATTTGATCATCTCCAATTACTTTCGCAGCACGTTCTAATAATCTTGAGTGTAAATAGAAAACATCTCCAGGGTATGCCTCACGTCCTGGTGGTCTTCTTAACAATAAAGATACCTCACGGTAAGCAACTGCTTGTTTAGATAAATCATCATAAACAATTAAAGCAGGTCTACCTGTATCACGGAAATACTCCCCAATAGCAGCACCTGCAAATGGAGCATACACCTGCATTGGAGCAGGATCAGAAGCGTTTGCAGCAACTACAGTAGTATATGCTAACGCACCTTTTTCTTCTAATAAATTAACAATACCAGCAACTGTTGATGCTTTTTGTCCGATTGCTACATAAATACAATATACGGGTACTCCAGCATCGTAAAATTCTTTTTGATTTAAGATGGTATCTAAAGCAACTGTAGATTTACCTGTTTGACGGTCTCCAATAATTAACTCACGTTGTCCACGTCCTACAGGAATCATAGCATCTACAGATTTAATACCTGTTTGCAATGGTTCTGTTACAGGCTCTCTAAAAATTACCCCAGGAGCTTTACGCTCTAATGGCATTTCAAAAGTTTCACCAGCAATAGGTCCTTTTCCATCAATAGGAGTTCCTAAAGTATCTACTACACGTCCTACAATTCCTTCACCTACGTTAATAGATGCAATTTTCTCAGTTCTCTTTACGGTAGAACCTTCTTGCACTTCAGAAGAAGAACCTAATAATACAACTCCTGCATTGTCCTCTTCTAAATTTAATACAATTCCTTGTAAACCTGATTCAAATTCAACTAGTTCTCCGTACTGCACATTCGATAATCCGTATACACGTGCAATACCATCTCCAATTTGTAATACAGTACCAACTTCATTTAAAGAACCCGTTGCCTCAAAATTCGTTAGCTGCTCTTGTAAAATTGCTGATACTTCAGCTGGTTTTATTGCTGCCATCTTTATTTATTATTTGATGTAATTTTTTTAAATTTTTGCTTCGTAATGACTATCGTCAAAACTTCTTTCTAACTCTCTTAAGTTTTTTGCCAAACTAGCATCGTACTGAAGGTCTCCTACTCTTAAAATAAATCCTCCAATAATATCAGGATTTACTTCGTTTGTTAAAACAGTTTTACTTCCTGTTAATTCTTTAACTTTTGCTATTACTTGTTTCTCAACAGCAGGTGTAATAGGAACAGCGGTAATTACTTTAGCTATTTCTATAGATTTTAAATGATCAAAAATAATTTGATAATCACTTGCAACTACTTCTAATATATTTAACCTTTTATTTGTTGCTAAAAGCTTAATTAACCCTAAAGAGTAATTATTTATTTGCTTCCCAAAAACAGCTTCTAAAGCATTTACTTTATCAGACAATTTAATAATAGGGCTGTTTAACAACACTTTTAAATCGTTGCTTCCTTGAATAGTAGTTTCTATCAACTGCATATCTTTGTATACGGCTGCTTCACTATTATCAGTTTTTGCAAGATTTAACGTTGCTTTTGCATAACGTATTGCTGCTCTTGTACTCATGCTCCTATTAATTTAAAGTAACTTCTTTTAAAGACTTTTCTATCAATTCTAACTGAGATGCCTCAGAAGCTAATTCGCTTTTAATCACCTTTTTTGCAATGTTGATAGAAATTCCAGCAACTTGAGATTTTAACTCTGCTAATGCTGCTTGTTTTTCAACCTCAATAGCATTCTTTGCATTGGTTATAATAGTTACTGCCTGATCGTTTGCTTCTTCTTTTGCGTCCGCAATAATCTTATCTTTTATGTCACGAGCTTCTTTTAACATAGTGTCTCTTTCTGCTCTAGCTTCTTTTAGAACTCTTTCGTTATCTGCATTTAATTGCTCTAGCTCTTTTTTAGCATTCTCTGCAGCTTCCAAAGCATTAGAAATCCCTTCTTCTCTTGTATTTAATGCTTCTAAAATTGGTTTCCAAGCAAACTTACGCATTAATACAATTAAAATAACAAAGATAATTGCTACCCAGAAAAATAGACCAAATGAAAAATCGTTAATTAACTTATCCATCTATGTAAAAAATTTAATATAGTTTCTTTTATTTTTTTGTTTAAAATACTATCTGCAACCAACCGTTACAGATAGTATTTAATTTTTCTTAGTGATTATTTTCCTAAGATTAAAGCACCAAATGCTAAACCTTCTAATAATGCACCAATAATAATCATTGCAGTTTGAATCTTGTTAGCTGCTTCTGGTTGACGTGCGATAGCTTCCATTGCTGATCCACCAATCTTACCTAA
>CALHCC010000092.1 GCA_937930675.1 uncultured Flavobacteriaceae bacterium | reverse complement strand
ATCCAACCTAAAGAAAATGCATTGTCTTCATAAGGAGGATAGGTAAAAGTTTGCTCTACATCGTTTAAGCTAAGTGCGTAGTAGGCATCTACGCTTCCGGTAAATGTTGTTTTGGGTTTTTCTTGTGCATTTACAAAATGCCAAATGCTTGTACAGCATACTGCTAGTGTTAAAAGTTTTGTTTTCATAATTTGTAATAAGTATTAGGTTGAATATTTAGTATTACGTTTTTACAAAAAAGTAATACTTTTCAAAGATATAAATACAATTTGCTGAAAAGATTGTTTTAACGCAGTTTAAAATGTGTTTTTTAAAAGATTTTAAGGGTTTTTGATTTGATTTTTAGTTACTTATCTTGGTTTGTACAGGTGTTTGTGGTAAAAATTGCTTAGAAATTAATTTTAGAGCAAAGTATACTTTGTTGTGTGTTTAGTATAAAAAATAGTATAAACAAGGTAGCTTTGACTAGTTTTTTGAGAAATGAAAGTAAAACATGTATAGATAATGGTATGTGTAAGAGTAGTAGTAGAATAACAAAGATGCTACTTTCGGAAAGCTATGTACTTAAATTAAAACATTAGAGGTTTAGATATATACCCAAAACCGTTATTTTTTCTATTCTTATCGATTGTATTTCCTTTTTTGACAATAAATGTCCTATTACAAAGAATAAAATTATAAAAAGCAAAAGTATCATAATCTATATATTGTAGATAATAGCTAATTCTGATAAAGCTATGTTTTGTAAATCAATTGTCATACCATTTGAAAAATAAATCGTCGTATTGTTGATTCTCAACAAATTTAACAGATAAACTTGAATTTATACGATAGTATAAATTAATTCAAAATGATATTAATTATTTTGTCAATTTACGTTAGCATAGGATTGTATTTTTGAAAAATATGAGTAATTGTGTACGGCTAAATTTCAAATATGTAAAGGGTAGTGTATTAATTTTTAAAAACTTGAGATAAAACTTCTACACTACTCATATTAGGTTCTTGTATTTGTAATAAATTGGCTAAAGTGGGAGCTATTTGAGTAATTGTTACTGCTTTTTTTATTTTTTTTCCAACAGCAATCGATCCTCCATAAAAAAGTAAAGGAACATGTGTATCGTAATTGTAACCACTACCGTGTGTGGTTCCTCCTTTTAAATAACCATTTCCTATAATTGCAGGTGTTAAAGTATATAAAATATCTCCAGATCTCTTTTGGTTGTAACCTTCTTGTAATAAACTTAGTGGGGCTTTGGTAAATTCTGTTTTTTGTAACGAGCTACTAGAAATGGCTTTGTAAATATCTTTGTATAAAATAAGTTCGTTAATAATGGTATTTTCAACATCGATGTTGTTGAGGTTTAACCTGCGAATTTCACGGTGATTTAAAAATATTTGTTCGTTAGAAATATTTTCTATCATGTTAGAAGAGTTGTAAGTACTTAAAGTGAATTCGTTTAATTTTTTTAATAATTTTCCGTTGGTAAAATAGCCTCCAGGAGCCTTGTGGTCTATTAAGTAATGCGGAACCTGAGCTACTGCGTGGTCTGCGGTAATAAATAAGACATAGTGTTCGTAACCTACTTTTTTGTTTAAATGTGTGATAAAATCATCCAAATCATCGTTTAATCTAAGATAGGTATCTTCTATTTCTTTGGATGCAGGTCCGTATTTATGACCAATATAATCGGTGCTAGATAGGCTAATTGCTAAAAAGTCGGAGTATTTTTTGTTTTTACCTAAACGTTCTTCGGTAATTATTTTTTTGGCAAAATCTAAGGTTAATGTATTTCCAAAGGGAGTACTCTTTAAAATACTGTATTGATCGTTTGTATTTTTTAATGTATTTATTGCGTGCGGAAAAACAGGTTTTTCTTCATTGTTAAAAGTTCGTTCAAAATACTGATTGTCTTCACTACTATCATCATACTCGCGTATTTTTTTAGAAGTGTCCCATTCAGAGGCTAAGTATTTGTCTAGTGTACGTTTGTTTTTAGTATTGTAGGTAATTACCCAATTGGGTAACGAGTTTTGATAGTAAGAACTACTAATCCACTTTCCTTCTTTACTACCATCAAACCAGTAAGCAATATCTGCAGTGTGTCCTACAGGTAAAATAGCGGACCTATCTTTAATAGCAATTCCAATGGTTTTTCCTTTAAAATTCTGAGCTATTTTTAATTGATCTGCTACCGTAGAGGCAATTAATTTTTTAGGAGATTTTTTGCCAGCAGATGTAGTGCTTCCAATCGTATGGTATTTGGCATCATTTACTACGTAAATAGATTTTTTCTCGAATTTATCATACCAATTATTACCTATAATTCCATGATTTTTAGGAGTGGTTCCTGTGTAAATAGAACTATGACCTACAGCAGTATATGTAGGAATGTAATTGTAATGTGCGTTTTGATACTGAGTTCCTTCTGTACTAATTTTATTAAAGCCTTTAGATTTAAATTTCTTTTTAAAACGTAACAAATAATCATATCGCATTTGGTCTACCACAATTCCCACAACTAATTTTGGTTTTTCTTGTGCTTTTATATGGATAAAATTAAAGAGAACAAGTAAAATTGTAATGGTTTTCATGATAATTTAATTTTTTTAAAATGATTGATGTTAAAAGTAAATAGAATTGGCTATTTAATTGTTAAGGATTTGATATTTTAGCCTTAAAAAATAAAGATGACCTATATAAAAAGCATTGGAGCTTATGTAATCATGCTTAAAAGTGTTTTTAGAAGACCTCAAAAAATAAAAATTTTTAGAGAAGCCGTATTTAAAGAAATAGACGATTTAGGAGTCAAGTCTATTGGAATTGTAGCTTTTATCTCTTTTTTTATAGGAGGCGTGGTAGCCATACAAACCGCTTTAAATTTAGATGATCCTATCATTCCTAAAGATTTAATAGGTTTTGCCACCAAAAGATCTATGATATTAGAATTTTCCTCTACATTTATTATGGTAATTTTAGCGGGAAAGGTAGGTTCTTATATCACCTCTAGTTTAGGAACGATGAGGGTAACAGAGCAAATTGATGCTTTGGAAGTGATGGGAATTAACTCTTTAAATTATTTAGTGCTTCCTAAAATTATTGCTACGGTTTTGTTTTATCCGTTTTTGGTATTATTAGCCATGACTTTAGGTATTCTTGGAGGTTGGGTTGCGGGAGTTGCTACAGGTTTGTTCGAGCAACACGATTATATTACAGGAATACGAATAGAATTCGACCCTTCACTAATAAGATATAGTCTTATTAAATCTTCGGTATTTGCTTTTTTAATTGCTACCGTACCTTCTTATTTTGGATACTATGTTAAAGGAGGTTCTTTAGAAGTAGGGAGTGCAAGTACAAAAGCAGTAGTTTGGACCATTGTAATGATTATTATTACAAATTATTTTTTAACTCAAATGTTGTTAAGTTAAACCGGTTATGATAGAAATTAAAGGAATTAAAAAAGGATTTAATGGTACCGAAGTCTTAAAAGGAATTGATGCCGTTTTTGAATCGGGAAAAACAAGTTTAATTATCGGACAAAGTGGTTCTGGAAAAACCGTGTTTTTAAAAACCTTATTAGGATTGCACTTGCCTGATGATGGAATGATATCTTACGGAGGAATTACAACAGCATCTATGGATACCAATGCCAAAAGACAATTAAAACAAGATATTGGAATGGTGTTTCAAGGTTCTGCTTTGTTTGATTCTTTAACGGTAGAAGAAAATGTAATGTTTCCTTTAAAAATGTTTACCAAACAAACTAAAAAGGAAATGTTAGAGCGAGTGAACTTTGTATTAAACAGAGTGAATTTAACCAATAATAATCAAAAATTTCCAGCAGAATTATCTGGAGGAATGCAAAAAAGAGTCGCCATTGCTAGAGCTATTGTAACCAATCCAAAATATTTGTTTTGTGATGAGCCTAATTCTGGATTAGACCCTAGAACGTCTATTGTAATAGATAATTTAATTCAAGAAATTACAGAAGAATGCAATATTACTACGGTAATTAATACACATGATATGAATTCTGTGATGGAAATAGGAGAAAAAATTATTTTTTTACAAAAAGGATTAAAAGAGTGGGAGGGTACCAGTAAAGATATATTTAAAACTGATAATGAAGCGGTTGTAAACTTTGTATATAGTTCTAATTTATTTAAGAAAGTAAGAAAGGTATATTTAGCAGAATAAAAGTTGAAAAATGTTTTGGAGCATGGAAGAAAAAAACTATATTTGCACCCGCAATAATGAATGCTGTTATTGACCTGGTAGCTCAGTTGGTAGAGCATCTCCCTTTTAAGGAGAGGGTCCTGGGTTCGAGCCCCAGCCCGGTCACAATTTTAAAATTAAATAGCATCTATTGCATGGTGAGATACTCAAGTGGCCAACGAGGGCGGACTGTAAATCCGCTGACTATGTCTTCGAAGGTTCGAATCCTTCTCTCACCACAACCGACCTGGTAGCTCAGTTGGTAGAGCATCTCCCTTTTAAGGAGAGGGTCCTGGGTTCGAGCCCCAGCCCGGTCACCAAAGCCTAACTATTTATTAGTTAGGCTTTTTTTATGAATTATTTTATGCTTTATGAAAGGATAGAATATAGAATCCTCTAAGCAATGTTTTAAAAGCTGTGATTTTATCTTAAAAAATTATTAGCTTTATTATTTAATTGTATTTACTTATTGTGTTGAACGTTTTAAACTTAATTTTTTTTATTTAGACTATATCACTGTGCTAGTTTGGTATAGGGAGTTTGTATTGATTTAGTTTAATGGAATTTAGGAGGTTAATCATACAATAATTGTTCTAATTACTAGTGTTCTTTTTTAAAACAAGAAAAAAACAGAAAACTAAAAAAACAAACTATGGATTCTAACTTTTGTTTAGGGGTTGTAGTAATGTCTTCTAAATAAAACAATTATAAAGAAATATATTCTGTTCACTTATAGGTAGGCTTGAATAAATATTTCTTATTTTTGCAGCTCATTTTCAATCTCAAAAACACCTAGAATATGAAACGTGATCAAATCATATTTGATTTAATTCAAGAAGAAAAAGAAAGACAATTAAAAGGAATTGAATTGATTGCTTCTGAAAACTTTGTTAGTGAACAAGTAATGGAAGCTCAAGGTTCTGTTTTAACAAACAAATATGCTGAAGGATACCCTGGTAAAAGATACTATGGTGGATGTGAAGTAGTAGATGTAGTAGAACAATTAGCTATTGATAGAGCTAAGGAATTGTACGGAGCTGCTTATGTAAACGTACAGCCTCACTCTGGGTCTCAAGCCAATGCAGCAGTTTATTTTTCTGTACTAGAGCCAGGAGATAAAATTTTAGGATTTGACTTGTCTCATGGAGGGCATTTAACACACGGTTCCCCTGTAAATTTTTCAGGAAAAATTTACAAAGCAGTACATTACGGTGTAGATAAAGAAACAGAAGTTTTAAACTACGATTCTATTTTAGAGATCGCAAAAGCAGAAAAGCCAAAAATTATTGTTGCTGGTGCTTCTTCTTACTCTAGAGATATTGATTTTGCTAAATTCAGAGAAATTGCAGATGAGGTAGGTGCTTATTTATTAGCAGATATCTCTCATCCATCTGGAATGATTGCCAAAGGAATTTTAAATGATCCTATGCCTCATTGTCATTTTGTTACTACTACCACTCATAAGACTTTAAGAGGTCCTAGAGGAGGAATGATTATGATGGGACAAGACTTTGATAACAAAGATGGAATTACTTTAAAAAACGGAAGTTTAAAGAAGATGTCTGCTATAATTAATAGTTCAGTATTCCCAGGAATGCAAGGTGGACCATTAGAACATGTGATTGCAGCCAAAGCAATTGCTTTAGGAGAGGCTTTAACTGATGAATATTTACATTACCAAGTTCAGGTTAAAAAGAACGCTGCTAGATTGGCAAAAGAATTGGTAGCAAAGGATTATAAAATTATTTCTGGAGGTACAGACAACCACTGTATGTTAATAGATTTAAGAAATAAAGATTTATCTGGTAAAGATGCAGAACAAGCGTTGGTAAAAGCAGATATTACTGTAAATAAAAACATGGTACCTTACGATACACGTTCTCCATTTGTTACTTCAGGAATTCGTTTAGGAGCTTCTGCAATAACGACTCGTGGTTTAAAAGAAGATGATATGGCTGTAGTAGCTAACTTTATTGATGAGGTAATTAACAACTTTGAAAATGAAGAAATCTTAGAAAAAGTTGCAACTAAAGTAAACGATTTTATGCAAGATAGACCTTTATTTCAGTGGTAAATTAAAAGGTATATAGATGATATATAAAAAGAGAGTTACTATTTATTTAGTAACTCTCTTTTTTGGTAGTAAATTTCTATAAAATAAGACCATTTACCATTAACAACTTTGTACTTAATGATAAACCTGTTTTTTTGTTAAGTCGTTTAACTGTTAAGTCATTTATTCGTTTAAAAGCCTCAGCTTTTTAAAATATGAGAAATCATATTTTAAAAACTGTATAAAAAACAAGAGGTATTAAAAAAGGGCTTTAGTTAACTAAAGCCCTTTTCCTTTTTAGAGGTATTTCCTATGCTATATTTAGAATTTATAAAGGTTTATTGATTTTGATGTCAATAAATCTAAATAATCCGGTAGGAATATCAACAATAACATGGTTAGGGTTAGAGATGTCAAATTTTTTGCCATCAATAATATCTTTCATATTTAAAGGAGTTGTCGTATTAAATTTAATAGTTGCTTTTTTATCACCAGGGTTTAAGTAGCCACCATCAATAATGGTTAATCTTAAATTAGTAGGACTTGTTTGCGAAACCACCCATGCAACATCACCTGTAACAGTTAGTGGTAGTTTATTAGCAGCTTCTTTAATATCTTTTTTTACTGTTTTAAAATAAGTATCCGCAGTGTAAGTTTCTTTACCATCGGCAGCGTAGTAGTTTTTACCATCAGTAACGTATTCTTTTAAAATGTTTTTATAGATAGGGTGTAAACGGTCTTTTAATTTTCCTCTTTTTGCATTTTTTTTGGCAAAAACACCTTGTTGAGGAGGGGTAATTAAAACCAATCCATTAGGGTAATTAGGTAAAAAGTTTTGTCTTCTGTCCTTTACATTTCCAGCATAGGTAGAAAAATCCCAAGGAGTGTTTTGTGCTCCTGGCCAAGTTGCATTTTGATGGCTAAAAACAAATTTTTCTTGTTCTAAGTGTTCTTTGTTATAGAAAAAAGACCATTTTAAATCGCTTGCTTCAGACATGTATTCATGGTCAGGAGTTTTCATACTTAAGTGTACAGGAGAGTAGCTTACAATTTCATTAGCTTTAGGTACATACAAAGCACCTTTTGCAATTAATTCCCATAAAAAACTAATGTATTTTTGGTCTACAGAAAAATTATTAATATAGGTAGCTCCACTAGCAATATGGTATACCAAATGTCTTAAAAAGTGGTTAGGTAAACGTTGATGGCAAAATTGTCTAGATCTGTCATAACTAGGGTTATCTGGTACGGCTCTAGTTCCCCAATTGTTAAAAACTCCACTTGCCCAAACACCAGATCTTGCTGCAATACTAATATCCATGGCCTTGTCTGTTGTTTCTTCCATAGAAGGCACAAAAGTTTCTGCATAATTACCATCCATTACTTTTTCCCACATAGGTAAATAAATATTCCCTTGCCAGAAATTGTGTTTTGTTCTTACAAAAATATTTGCATTTCTATCTTTCGCATAATTGGCTAAGGGGTAAAATAAATCTTCCATTACCCATTCAAAATCTTTGGTGTGGTCTTCTAATTCAGGGTAAATTAATACCGTTTTTTTACCATCTGCTTTGTCTAATACTTTTTTTGTGGTTTCTAGTTGAAACATGTAAGGATCGTTTCCATGTCCTCCCCAATAAGCAATACCAGGAGTGTTATTGTACCATTTTGTAATATGATCAACAGCTTGTGTTTGAGAATAAACATACTTTCTACGTTTGTCTCTTCTGTTGCGGTATTTGGTATTTTCCATTCCAGATCGATCCCAATCTTCAGCTTGTCTCATGTGTCCGCCTCCTAAAAATATAGGAGATTTGTATTTGGCATTTAATTTGTCAGCCAAATACCTAACAGCAGGATCTCTTAAATTTTCTGTCATCATGTAAACAGGTAAAGGATCTCTTTGACCTTTAGGAGCATCGTATTTTTTTAGCAATTTTCTATAGCTTTCTGTATTGCTGATAATAGTAGCTAGTTTACCTTTTGGAATAAGGTTTTGGTATTCTTTTTTCCATTTTTTGTTTTGTGTATTAAGAACATGAATTTGACTACCTCCACTTTGGCAACTTGCAAAAATTAGCTTTTCACCATCTTTACATACATCGTGGTAAGAATATTTTGTTTCCAAGAGTTCTTCGGAATCTGTAAAGTTAGGGTCGGTAATTACTATTTTATTTCCTACCAACATCATAAGTTCTTGTTGGTTTTTAGAATTTATAAGTTCGGGTTGTACTACAGAATATCCAAACCCAAGTCTAGATTTTATTTTGTAGAAATCCCAATCTCGTCTAGTTGTTCCTGTTCTAATGTCTAGCTTGGTGACAAAAGCATCTTTTTGATGACTAGAAGCTCCTAAAAATATTTCATCGGTTCCATCATTATCTGTATCAAATATTCTAATTTCTCCTGAAGGAGTTTTTGCATTTACAGGGATACTTTGATAAGGGGTTTCTTCTAAAATGTCAAAAAGATATATTTCTCCTCTTCCTTGCATATGGTTGTTAGAGCCATGCAGTACAAGTATTTCGGTATTTTTATCTTTTTTAGCGGGTCTTAAAAAATTTGCATAATGAAGATTTCTGAATTTTTGATATTGTTTTCCCCAAGGTTTAGAGATACCATAAGAAGCAGAAGAAATTTTCTTTATTTTTTTACCTTCATTAGTTAAATAATAAATATTTAAGTCCATACTACCACAAACAATGTAGGTGTTGTTGTTCTTGCTAACAGCACATACACTATACATAGGAGCATCGTTAACTTTAAATTTCCAAAGAGTATTTCCTTTGTTATTTAAACAATACAGCGTACCGTTTGCATTGGCTACTAAAATTTCATCGTTTCCATCGTTGTTAATGTCTTTACACCAAACATCATGATTCATAAAACCAGATAATTTGTTTTCCCAAATAATTTTTCCTGCGTAGTTTACAGCCATTACAGTTCCTTCATAAGAACTTGCAATAATGTGTGTTTTGTTTTTAAAGTTAGCCGTTCTAACTTTTACAATGGTTTTGTTGGTTTCAAAACTCTCTATCGGTAAATTATTCGATTTTTTATCGTTATTCACAGAAATATTAAAACTAAAAACGTTTTGAAAAATACCAATCAGTAGTATACAAGAAAATAGTTTTAGTTTTTGGAACGTTGTAGGTTGTGTACTCATTTAAATGAAAATTTATTTTTACAAATTTAACAGTTAATTCATCTTTAATGTACAAATTATCTGTAATATATATTGTAGAGATCTAAAATTGTACGGTAAAACATAAATTGAAGGCATAAAAAAAAGGATTACCAGTTTCGTAATCCTTTTTTAAGATGTTTTTATGTTTTCTATTTTTTGTTGATGGTAGAGTTTACCTGTATCTATATTATAATCACAGTCCTGAAAAATACCACAGGATGTATTGGCTCGTACCAAAGATTTTTTACTTTGGAGTTTGGATAATGCTTCAATATCTTTAGATAGAAATTTCATGTTTTTTTATTTATTTAAGTCTTTTACAGTATAAAAACCTTACATAAATATACACATTACAACTTACTTTGAGAGACTTTAGACACACTTTTTGTAATGATATGATTGTATTCTTTATCGTTTAAACCACCACATTTTACATAGTTAATTAAAGATTTTGAGTGATCTACTTTTCCTATTTCTTCGATGTTCTTGTTTAAATACTTCATAATTTAGGGTGTTTAAAGGTTTCAATATTTCATATAGTAAATGTAAAAAGAGGTAACAGAAGTTAAGCTGTGTTATTGCAGATTAATCACATCTTTTTCTCAAGGTAGCGAGGATAAGAAGTCTGTTTTTTCACAGAAAATAAATAATTAAACATAAAAAAGTTCCTTAATCTTACTGACTAAGGAACTTTTTATCATGATATGTTGTACGAATTATGTTAAATCAATATGTCGATCATGATACCCTAATAAGTAAAGAACACCATCTAAACCTAAGCTAGAAATAGAACTTTCTGCACTTTCCTTAACTTTAGGCTTTGCATGAAAGGCAATTCCTAAACCAGCTAAATTTAGCATAGGTAAATCGTTAGCACCATCACCTACAGCAATGGTTTGATTGATGTGGATTCCTTCTTTTTCTGCAATCGCTTTTAAAAATTCTGCTTTTTTAGCACCGTCTACAATTTCACCAACATATCCACCTGTTAATGCTCCATCTTTAATTTCTAATTGATTGGCATGTACATAATCAATCCCCAATTCTTTTTGTAGGTAATGAGCAAAATAGGTGAAACCACCTGATAAAATAGCTGTTTTAAACCCATAATATTTTAAGGCTTTAAACAAACGTCTTGCACCTTTGGTAATAGGTAAGTTTACGGCTACTTCACGCAATACTTCTTCACTTAAACCTTCAAGCATGGCCATACGCTTTTTAAAGCTGGTATTAAAATCAATTTCTCCACGCATTGCAGATTCTGTAATGGCAGATACTTGTTCTCCTACACCAGCTAATTCTGCAAGCTTGTCTATTACTTCGGCTTGTATTAAGGTAGAATCCATATCAAAACAAACCAAACGTCTGTTTCTTCTATAAATATTATCTTCTTGGAAAGATAAATCTACATTTAAATCTCTAGAAATATCCATAAATTTAGAAGTCATCGCTTCTTTATGATGTACGTCACCCCTTACAGATAATTGAATACAAGAGCGTGGATGTTCGTTATTTTCTAATAAAGATGTACGACCTGTTAAGCGTTTAATAGCATCAATATTTAATCCTTCTTCTGCCATTACTTTGGTCACTGCAGCTACCTGTGCAGCAGCAAGAGTTTCTCCTAAAATAGTAACAATGTAACGAGGTTTTCCCTGAGCACTTACCCAGTTTTCGTAATCTGCAATAGAAATAGGAATAAATTTTACACTAATATCTAACTCATACGCTTTAAATAATAAATCTTTTAGAACAGGTCCAGAATCGTCTCCAGCAGCTACTTCAAATAAAATACCTAAAGATAAGGTATCGTGAATATCTGCCTGACCAATATCTAGTATATTAGCATTGTATTGTGCCAATACCGTTGTTAGACCAGAGGTTACACCAGGTTTGTCTTGTCCAGAGACTTTTAATAAGATAACTTCTTTTTGTGCATTTGCCATGTGGAAGTGATTTTTTTTTGAAAGTGTAAAAATGCCTATTATTGATGATATAAACAAAGTAATCGAATACAAATTTTTAGCCTCATAAATCACTGTAATTTTAGAAAATAAAATAGACTTTACATCTTATAAAATTCTAATTTTATAATACATATAGAATAAATAGTATGTAACCTTGTTTTTAACATTATGAAATTAATTAACACTCTTCTTGTAACTCTTTTGTTGTTGTTTGGGCATCAATACAAAAGTTTTGGGCAACAAAAATACCATCGAATGAATGTGGTAGAATTTAAACAAGCCATTACTCAAGATAGTATACAATTAATAGATGTAAGAACTCCCTCAGAATACGCAAAAGGCTTTATAAAAAATGCTGTTTTAATAGATATTTGGGATAAATCTACTTTTTTAGAAAAAATAGAACAGTTAGACAAATCAAAACCTACCTATATTTATTGCAAAGCAGGAGTACGAAGTTTGCATGCACTTAAAATTTTAAAAAAAAGAGGTTTTTATAAAGTGTACGACTTAAAAGGGGGCTACGACGCTTGGTTAAAAGAAGAATAGATATATTACAAAAAATAAATGATAGAAAACCTAGATGCAACCTATTGGAACAACAGATATTTAGAACAATCTCACAGATGGGATTTAGGAGAGGTTTCTCCTCCGTTAAAAGCTTATATTGATCAGTTAGAAAATAAAGAACTTAAAATTTTAATTCCCGGAGGAGGAAATTCTTACGAAGCGGAGTATTTGTTTTACAAAGGTTTTAAAAATGTGTATGTGGTAGATGTGGCAGCAGAACCTTTAAAAAATTTGAAGAATAGAGTTCTCAATTTTCCAGCAGAGCATTTGTTGCATCAAGATTTTTTTACATTAGAAGACACTTTTGATTTGGTGTTAGAACAAACGTTTTTTTGTGCATTGCACCCTAAGTTAAGAGGAGACTACGTTTTAAAAATGAATAAATTACTGAGGAAAGGAGGGAAGCTCGTAGGTTTGTTGTTTAATGCACCTTTAAATAAGGACAAACCTCCTTTTGGTGGGAGTAAAAGTGAATATATAAATTTGTTTCAAACAAGTTTTAATTTAGAAAAAATGGATGCTTGTTACAGTTCGCATCCTACTAGAAACGGAAGGGAATTGTTTGTGGTGTTTAAAAATCAGGATCCACACTTATAGAAAACTCTTTTTTTAAGGTAGGATGAAAAAAAGTAATGGTTTCTGCATGTAAACACAAACGACGGTCTTTACCTCCATACAAATCGTCACCTACAATAGCAGTGTTTAAACCTAACGGGTGTGCAGCGTGTACTCTTAATTGATGAGTTCTCCCTGTAATAGGATACAAATAAACTCTTGTGGTATTGTTTGTTTGAGAGATGATTTCCCAACGTGTTCTGGCCGATTTTCCATCCTCGTAACAAACCAATTGTCTAGGTCTGTCGTTAATATCTAACCGTAAAGGC
>CALHCC010000091.1 GCA_937930675.1 uncultured Flavobacteriaceae bacterium | reverse complement strand
CATTAAAAACGCATATGTTACTAAAGTCGTTGGAAACAACACGAAAGGACATTCAAAAGAAGTAACCTTAGAAAAAGGAGAGTACGTGTACTTTTGTCCACTAAACCCTACACCACAATATACTTTAGTTGTTAAGTAAGTAAATTTAATTTACGTAAAAAGGCAATCATCAATTACGATGGTTGCCTTTTTTTGTTTTTGGCATTAATTTTGATTGGCAGAATCCTTGTTTCTGAAAAATACTTTAACTATCTTAGTATATAAGGTTTAAACACTTAAAAATTCTCATGCTAAAACAAAGCTTAAATTTAAAACTATCTCAAAAATTATCTCCTCAACAAATCCAGTTGATGAAAATGATTCAATTGCCTACCCAAGCTTTTGAACAAAGACTAAAACAAGAAATAGAAGAAAATCCAGCTTTAGAGTCAGGGAAAGAGAAAGAAGAAACTTCAGAAGATACCTATGATGATTATCAAGAAGAAGGAAACGAGTCTATAGAAGCCGATGATATTAATATCGATGATTATTTAAGCGATGATGACATTCCAAGTTATAAATTACAAGCCAATAATTATTCTTCTGATGACGAAGACAAAGAAATTCCTTATGCAGGAGGGTTAAGCTTTCATCAATCGTTAATCAATCAATTGAATACATTTAGTTTGTCTGATGAAGAATATATTGTTGCAGAGTTTTTAGTAGGAAGTATTAATGATAATGGATATTTACGAAGAGAAACACTAGATATTGTAGATGATTTAGCGTTTACGCAAAATGTTTTTACAGATGAAAATAAGGTAGAAACTATTTTATACGATGTTGTACAAAAACTAGAACCTTTAGGAGTAGGAGCACGAGATTTAAGAGAGTGTTTAATGATTCAGTTAGAAGGGAAAAAAATAACAAAATCAATCGCTTTAGCCACTCGTATTTTAGATATTTCATTTGATGCGTTTGTTAAAAAGCATTATAAAAAATTGTTAGTCAAGTTAGAAATTACGGAAGAAGAACTAAAATTGGCAATTAAAGAAATAGAAAAATTAAATCCTAAACCAGGGAGTTCTGTGGTTGGAAACACAAAAATTGTAGAGCAAATTGTCCCCGATTTTACCATTAGAATTGTAGATGGAGAGTTAGAATTGTTATTAAATTCTAGGAACGTTCCAGAATTGCACGTATCTAGAGAGTACAACAATATGTTAAAAGGTTATAAGGAAGCTAAAACCAAAAGCAAATCTCAAAAAGATGCCGTTTTGTTTATCAAGCAAAAATTAGATTCTGCCAAATGGTTTATTGATGCTATCAAACAAAGACAACAAACGTTAATGATTACGATGAATGCAATTATAGACATTCAGAAAGAGTATCTATTAACAGGAGATGATAGCAAATTAAAACCTATGATCTTAAAAGATGTGGCAGAAAGAATAAATATGGATATTTCTACCGTATCCAGAGTAGCAAATAGTAAATATTGTGCAACTCCTTATGGAACCAAATTGGTTAAAGAGTTCTTTTCAGAATCTATGAAAAACGATCAAGGAGAAGATGTGTCTACAAGAGAAATTAAAAGCATTTTACAAAATGTGATTCACGAAGAAGACAAACAAAGACCATTGACAGACGATAAGTTATCGTTACACTTAAAAGAAAAAGGTTATTTAATAGCAAGAAGAACGGTGGCTAAATATAGAGAACAATTAGATATTCCTGTAGCTAGGTTAAGAAAAAAAATATAGATGAAACCATTTTACAAAATAATATCGGTTGTTTTGCATCCTGTATTTTTACCTACCATTGCAACATTTATTTATTTGTGGGTATTGCCACAACCCTTAATTTTTGCACAAAAAAGCTTGGTGTTTTTTATGGTGTTTGGAGCTACTTGTGTGGTGCCTTTACTTACTTTGTATTTACTTAAATTGGTAGGTTCTATTAAAACATTACAAGTAGAAACCATTAAAGAAAGAAAATTGCCGGTGCTTATTATGATTGTAAATTACTTGTTTTTAGCACAAGTGTTACAAGAAATTTGGCAATTAAGAGAACTAACTATTTTAATATATGCTACCGCTATAGGTTTAATAGTAACAAGCTGTCTGTTTTATGTAAAAACAAAATTAAGTTTGCATATGTTGGGTATGGCAGGAGTATTGGCATTTGCTTTGTTATACGGAGTAAGTTACCAATACGCTAATAAAACCATTGCTTTGTTAATTTTACTACTGGGAATTTTAGGTACTGCTCGATTAGAGTTAAAGGCACACAATGTAAAAGAAATAACTTTGGGGTTCTCTTTTGGTCTGTTAACACCTATTGTGTTAAGTTTTTTATTATAGCAAATAAAAAATAATTCCAATTTTTAGTTGGTTAAAACTTAAAGACTTGTTGTCTATAGTTTGTGTATTGCTTTTAAAAGGTGATCGTAAAGAATATTTTAAACGTAAATTCCAAGTTCCATGACCTAAAGAAGCATTTAGTGTATAATTTTGTTGGTTAAAGATATCAAGATTAGAAAAAGAAAGCACACTACCATTGGAGGTGATTTCAGTTTTATTTCTAAGATTGTAAATAAAAGAAATACCGCTATAAACTCTCCAAAAGCTATGGTTGGTAGCCGTTGAAGTTCTCCATCTAAATTCTAACGGAATTTCTAAATTATGAGATAAGTAGTTGGAATTGGAAATAGCATTACTAATGCTAAGTTCTATGCTTCCGTTATTGTCGTTTATAAAAATATTAGGACGTAAAATATTATAGTTATACCCTATCCCTATTCCCATTCCTATGTTTCGTTGTTTGTTAAAGGGAATGTCTTTTATAAAACCAGTTTCAAAACTAAAAGGAACTCCAATATTATCAATTCCAGAGGTGGTGTTTAACAATGCGTTGTATTGAATACCTGCGTAAAATTGATCTTCGTAATAGCTAGCATCTACAAATTCTTTTTCTTGTGCGAAAGAAAAAGAGGCGGTGATGAATATCAGTACAAAGAAAAGGATTCTCATGAAGTAGGTTTGTATTTTAAAGGTAGATGCACTACTTTTTTGGTTTCAAAAAAATCTTCTTTAAAATAGGTAGGCAAATCATATAATGTACAAGATGAAAATTCTTTTAGTTCTTCGGTTAAATCTCCACCTTTAAGATATAGAATTCCATTTTTTAATTCGTGACGTTGCTTTTTACTACATTTCTTTTTTACCCATTTTACAAAATCGGGCATGGCAGTAACTGCTCTACTTACTACAAAATCAAACTCACCTTTTACTTTTTCTGCTCGCATGTGTTTGGCAGTTAAATTCTCTAAGCCAATTCCTTCTGCAACACCGTTTACTACCTTAATTTTTTTACCAATAGAATCTACCAATAAAAATTCAGTTTCAGGAAATAAAATAGCTAATGGAATGCCAGGAAATCCACCTCCAGTACCTACATCTAAAATTTTAGTTCCAGGTTTAAAAGCTTGTACTTTTGCAATTCCTAAAGAATGCAATACGTGTCTTATGTATAATTCATCAATATCTTTTCTAGAAATTACGTTAATTTGAGCATTCCACTCTTTGTAAAGCGTTTCTAGTTTAGAAAATTGTTGTATTTGAACTTCCGATAAATCAGGAAAGTATTTAAGAATAATGTCTACCGTAATCATATACCAACAAAAGTAGTTCATTTCAAATAAAATCTAGTAAAATTAGAAGAATTTGAGTAGTTGTTATTTACACAGATGTTAAAAGTGTTTAAAACTTAAATTTCTAAAACCTTAATTAAAATAGAATGAATAAAAAATGATTATTTTTGTACACTGACTATTGAGGGATTAAATGCAACACGTAAGTTTTTCTAGAGAGGATGATCATCTATTCTTTAAGACTTTAAACCACAGGGTAAATAAGTATTTTAGAGATCATAATTTACAGCGTACAGGCAATTGGGTTTTGTATGTAAAAGCTGTGGGGATGTTTGCCTTATTGTTTGTTCCTTATTTTTTGCTATTGTTGGTAGAAATGAACGATGGACTACGCTTGTTATTATGTGTAATAATGGGCTTGGGAATGGCAGGTGTGGGGATGAATGTAATGCACGATAGCAACCACGGTTCTTTTTCAGACAAATGGTGGGTCAATCAATTGTTAGGAAACAGCATTTATATATTGGCAGGCAATGTGTATAATTGGAAAGTTCAACACAATTTATTACACCATACTTATACAAATATAGAGGGAGTTGATGAAGATATTGATATCCAAGGAGTCATCCGATTGTCAAAACATGCAACTTGGAAGCCATTGCATAAGTATCAAAAAATTTATGCATTCTTTTTGTATGGTTTGTTAACCTTGCAATGGGCTTTGGTGGTGGATTTTAAGCAAACACCAAGGTATATTAAAAAAGGATTGAGTGCCGAGGGGGAATTAAACGCAACGAAAGAGTGGACTTTATTAATACTCACTAAAATAGTGTATTATTTGTTTTGGGTAGTTTTGCCTTTGTTGGTGTTGCCAATTACGTGGTATCAGTGGTTGTTGGGTTTTGTAGTAATGCATTATGTTGCTGGTATTATTTTAAGTGTGGTATTTCAGTTAGCTCATATTACAGATGTTGTAGAGGTCATATCTCCTAAGGAGTTAACAGAAGAAAAGAGAAGTTGGGCAGTGCATCAGTTGTTAGAAACTGCTAATTTCGCGACACAAAACAAATGGGTGAGCTTTTTTTTGGGAGGATTAAATTTTCAGATAGAACATCATATTTTTCCATCTGTTTCTCATATTCACTACAAAGCATTGTCTAAAATTGTTAAAAAGACCACAGAAGAGTTTAAGTTACCTTACTACGAATATAAAAGTATAGGAGCTGCGTTTAAAGCACACTTAAATCAATTAATCATATTAGGAAAACAACCCCATTTGGGATCATAACGAGATAATAATAATTATAATGAAAGAACAATTATCAAATAGAATTACTAGTTTACCAGCATCTGCTACGCTAGTAATGGCTGCAAAAGCAAGAGAATTAAAAGCAGCAGGAAAAGATATTATTAGTTTAAGTTTGGGAGAGCCAGATTTTAACACTCCAGATTATATTAAAGAATCTGCCATTAAAGCCATTAACGATAACTACAATTCTTACAGTCCTGTAGATGGGTATGCAGATTTAAAAGAAGCCATTTCTTTAAAATTTAAAAGAGATAATAATTTAGAATACAAGCCAAGTCAAATTGTGGTATCTACAGGTGCTAAGCAATCCTTAGCAAATATTACGCAAGTATTATTAAACCCTGGGGATGAGGTATTATTACCTGCACCGTACTGGGTTTCTTATACAGCACAATCTATTTTGGGAGGAGCTACTTGTAAAGAAATCCCTTCTACTATAGAAAACGATTTTAAAATTACTCCGGAACAATTAGAAGCTGCGATTACACCGAAAACAAAAATGGTGTTTTTTAATTCTCCAAACAATCCAAGTGGTACTGTTTATACAGAAGAAGATTACAAAGCATTGGCTGCTGTTTTAGAAAAGCATCCGAATATTTTTATTGTTTCTGATGAAATTTATGAACACATCAATTACGGAACTCCTAATTTTAGTATTGCTTGTATTCCATCTATGTACGATAGAACCATTACGGTAAACGGATTGGCAAAAGGATTTGCGATGACAGGTTGGAGAATAGGGTTTATAGGTGCTCCGGAATGGATTGCAAAGGCATGTACTAAGATGCAAGGTCAAATAACATCAGGAACCAACTGTATTGCTCAAAGAGCAGCTATTACGGCTTTAACAGAACCTGTTTCTAAAATTCAGTACATGGTTACAGAATTCGAAAAAAGAAGAAACATGATGTTAGAGTGGTTAGGTGAAATAGAAGGTTTTAAATTGAACGTACCTAAAGGAGCTTTTTATATTTTTCCAGATGTATCTGCGTTTTTTGGAAAAGAAATTAAAGGTAAAAAGATTGCAACCTCTTCAGACTTTTCTATGTTATTGTTAGAAGAAGCAAATGTAGCTACGGTTTCTGGAGAATCTTTTGGAGCTCCAAATTGTATTCGTATCTCTTATGCTGCTTCTGAAGCACAATTAAAAGAAGCCGTTTCTAGAATTAAAGCAATTTTAGCTTAACAGTTTAGTTAAACAAATAAACGACTTAACATTTCATAATAGTTAGTTAGTTGTTAAAAAAGCCATTCGATATCGAATGGCTTTTTTAATTTTAGCATGAGTCTTACTCTTTTTAAGATTCTAAAGATTTAGAATCTGTATAGTAATTTTGGTATTGAATAGATAGGTTTACCAATGCAGATACCAAATCTTTTGTTTCTAGAATAATACCAAAATACAAAGTACTGTTTTTAGCAGAGGTTTCTGTAGTTCTAATTCTGTTAATTTGATCTTCTACAGATTTAGAAACCTTACTTAGTAATTTTTGTTTGTCTTCAATAATTTCAGAAAGTTTATCAAAGTTGTTAGATTCAAAGAACATCAACATCTTGTCAAAAATAGAACTCAATTGCTCTTCCGTTTTCTTTAAATCTTTAATTTGTTCTTTCTTTAATTTCTTGTGATTGTTATTTACGTGTTGAAAACTAATTTTAGAAATATATTCTACCGATTGTGCTACATCTTGAATGTATTCTAAAGCAACAATATAAAATTTACTAGCAGTTACCGATTTTTCATCTAAAGACTTTACAAAGTAGAAAACATCAGATTTTAATGCTTCCATGTCTTCGTTTAGCTTTTTTACGGACTTGTTATTCTTTTTTAAGTTCTCTAAATTTTCATCAATCAAACAAAGAATTACATTGCTATATAGTTTTTTTACACGTTTGGTAACCCCATAAATTTTATCAGAACTATCTTCAATCACACCACTAATGGTATTGATGACTTCTTTTTCTTTTTTTAATTGAATGTCTTTTTCCTTTTCTTTTTCGTTGCTTTTAAAGAAACTCTTGCTTAATAATACTACGATAAGTGCTAAGAAAATAGATACGGTAATAATGTTTCCTAAATAAATTAAATAAGCAATAATAGCTGAGGCTGTAAAGGCTACAATAGCTGTTAAAAACCATCCACCAATAACACTTAGCACTCCTGCAATTCTATACACGGCACTTTCTCGTCCCCAAGCTCTATCTGCTAAAGAAGTACCCATGGCTACCATAAAAGTTACATACGTAGTAGATAAGGGTAGTTTAAGAGAAGTACCAATAGAAATTAAAATTCCTGCAACTACTAGGTTAATAGAAGCTCTTACCATATCAAAGGCTGGTAAGTCTTTAATGTCGTCATTGTTAAAATTTAACTCAGGTTTGGTGAATTTTTCATCGATATACGTTAGTACTTGTTTAGGAACAATTTGTGTATAAACGCTGTTAATGGCAATACCTGCTCTTACCATAGCACGAGAAGCCGCATTAGGCTTAAATTTCTCGTGTCCCTCTCCTTGTCTAGATAGATTAACTCCCGTTTCAATAACTAGTCTCGCTTTTTTAGAAAACCATAAGGTAATCACCATAATAATTCCTGCTAAAATTAACAAGAGGTTGTTAGAAGGAACTCGTTTGGCAAGTACTCCCATAGAAAACTGATCTGCTGGTAAACCAGAGATAGACCAAGCTTCGTAAGAATTCCATGCAGCAATAGGTACTCCAATAAAATTTACCAAATCGTTACCAGAAAAAGCCATGGCTAAAGAAAACGTACCAATGGCAATAATTAAACGAAGGATGTTGAGTTTGAATACTGAAACGAACAAAAATGAAATCAAAGCCCAAAAAATAAAGCCGATTCCCATAATTTCTAAAGTATTGTCAGAAATAATGTGTTTAATGTCTTTATAAAAGTTAGTTCCTTTCATCCCCTTAATCACAATAAAATAGGTGATGGCAGTAATAGAAAGTCCACCAAAAATAGCGTTAATGTAGTTTGGTCTTTTAGCAAAATTAAAAGAATATACAATTCTAGAGAAAAACTGGACAATGGCACCGATAGAAAAAGCAACAAAAACGGAGAGTAAAATTCCGATAATAATAGTTAATGCCGTTTGGTAATTAATATAAGACCAAATATCCTGTAAGGTTTGTGCATCGTTCCCTAATATTTTAATCACAGATATGGTAACTGCAGAACCTAACAATTCAAAAACAATAGACACGGTAGTAGATGTAGGCATTCCTAGCGTGTTAAAAACATCTAAGAGGATAATGTCGGTAATCATAACCGCCATAAAAATGTACATAATCTCGTTAAACTGAAATTGACTAGGAATAAAAATACCTTTTCTGGCAACTTCCATCATACCACTAGAAGATAAAGCACCTGCCAGTACTCCTAAACTAGCAATAATCATTATTTTTTTAATTGGAATGGCTTTAGAACCAATTGCGGAATTTAAAAAGTTAACAGCATCATTACTTACACCCACCACAAGGTCAATAACTGCTAAAACAGCAAGTGCAATAACCATTAAAATATAAATATCACCCATTATAAAATGTTTAATTTAAAAATGTTACAAAAGTATTTAAGTTGCTTTTTAGGTTTGTTAAATTAACATTACTATTTAAAGCATTCACTTTAGGTCGCAAAAATAATGTGTTCCTGTTAAATAAAAGGAATTAAATTATTATTTTCACGAAAACATTTTAAAAAATAAAACGATTATGGAAAACATTGATTTAGAGCAACTCATTGAAAAGTATTTGCCATTAATTACAGAATACGCTGTTAAAATAGGAACGGCTATTTTGGTGCTGATTGTAGGATTGTGGATAATTAAAAAAATAGACAAAGTAATACAAAAAGGTTTTGAGAAGTCTAAGATGGAAATATCGCTTCAAAAATTCTTAGGGAGCTTATTAAATTGGGGATTAAAAATTATGTTGGGGGTTACTGTGTTAGGACAGTTAGGAATTGCAACCACCTCTTTTGTAGCCATTTTAGGAGCTGCTGGTTTGGCAGTAGGTTTGGCATTGCAAGGATCTTTGGCAAATTTTGCAGGAGGAGCTTTAATTATGATTTTTAAACCTTTTAAAGTAGGAGATTTAGTAGAGGCTCAAGGAGAATTTGGAGAAGTAAAAGAAATTCAAATCTTTGTTACTAAAATAGTAACCCCAGAGAATAAGTTGGTAATTATTCCTAACGGACCGTTGTCTAATGGGAACATTAAAAACTTTACAGAAGAAGGGATGTTAAGAGTAGATTTAACGATTGGAATTGCGTACGATTCTGATATTAAAACGGCAAAAAGTATTTTAGAGAAAACCATGTTGGCAGATCCCAAGGTATTAAAAGATCCAGCACCTTCTGTAAACGTATCTAATTTAGGAGATAGTAGTATTGATTTAGCTGTAAGACCTTTTGCTACTCCAGAAAATTACTGGGATGTTTACTTTAATACTTTAGAAAAGTGTAAAGAGGCTTTAGATGAAGCGAATATTAACATTCCTTTCCCACAAAGAGAAGTGTATGTTACCAATAAGAATTAAACGATACATAAATAGATTACAAAAGAAAAGCATTACGATGGAGTAATGCTTTTCTTTTTTTGAGGAGTTACAATAAAGTCTTTTAAATAAAAAGGCTCAAAATAGGCGGTGTCTTCAAAATCTTTACATTCGTATTTCTCTTCTGCCAAAGCACTCATTTGAGTAGCAGAAGGAAATTTGTTATCTATAAAATGAGCATTGTTGTGTTTAATAATTTCTTTGCATTTTTCTGCACCATCTCCTAAAAAATAAGTGGGTTGGTTAGGGAGTAGTTCTGCAAAAGAATTTTCATCAATAATTTCGGCTTTTACTTCTCGTATAGGTGTCCCTTCTTTAGAAAAAATAGCAGCATACACTTCAAGTCTTCTAGCATCTAACATAGGAACTATAACTCCATCTTTAATAGCAATACTAGTCGCTAAAATAGCTAAAGTGTCTATAGATATTAAAGGAATGTTTAAGGCATAGCACAGTCCTTTAGCTGCAGACACTCCAATTCTTAAGCCTGTATAAGAACCAGGTCCTTTTCCTACAGCAATGGCATCTAAAGAAGCTGTGGTAAGGTTGTTTTCTTTTAAAATTTCTTCTATAAAAACATGTAATGTTTCTGCATGCGAATAATTCCCGTTATTCATTTCTTTAACGGCAAGCGTTTGTCCGTCTTTAGCAATTCCAACAGAACAGTTTTTGGTAGAAGTTTCGATGGTTAAAATCAAAGCCATATTTCTTAAATTAAAAAGCAAAGATACATTTAGAAACCGACACGGTACAACTCTAATTAGTATTGTTTTCTTTGATGAGGTAGCAGTAAACAGGGTAATGATCGCTATAACCTCCTAAATAATTACCCCCTCCAAAACTTCTTTTAGGGCTTCCTTTGTATTTTCCAGAAGCTACGGTCATAAAAGGAGGATTAAAAATCCCTGCTTTGTAAAATCTAAATCCCCTGTAGTTGCCATTTGTAGCTAATAGATGTTTGCTGAATAAAATTTGATCGAAAAGAAAAAAATCGTTTCTGTAAATGAGTGTGTGATGCCCTTTTTTAAACATATTTTCAAACGGATTGTACAAGTTGTCTATAGTAGTGTTTTTTTTAATAGCAGTTGTTTGTAGCGTTTTTTGGATGCTTTTATCGTTAGGATTGTCATTAAAATCTCCCATTACAATAATATTAGCATTTAAGTCTTCTTGATAAATATGTTCTACAATGTGTTTTAACTGATAAGCCACTTGTGCTCTTAACGGATTGCTTTTTTTTAAGCCTCCTCTCCGAGATGGCCAATGATTTACAAGTACATGAATTTTTTGATTTGCTAAATACCCTACAGAATGTAAAATATCTCTGGTTTGTATTCTTTGATGGTTCTGATATACTTTGACCTCAATATTTTCATTAAAAACAGGTTTGTAAATGTTGGAATGGTAGAGCAGAGCGACATCAATTCCGCGTTCGTCAGGAGAGTCGTAATGAATACTTTCGTAAGGGAAATTATTTATCGGTGGTGTATTTAATAAATCTTGTAATACTTGTTTGTTTTCTACTTCCACTACACCAATGATACAAGGAGGCATGGTGTTTTTGGAAGTGCCTATTTGAGTAAGAACGGTGCTAAGTTTGGTTAATTTGTCTTTGTAAACTTCACCTTTAGTAGATTTTAGTTCCAAAATAGGGCTCAATTCGTCTAATTTATCAGGATGATCAATGGTATCAAACAAATTTTCTAGGTTGTAAAATGCAACAGTTTGTAGTTGATATTGCTTTTGAGCTTGTGCAAATAACGAGTAGATACAGCAGTTTATAAGTAGTATTCTGTTGATGATGAGTGAAGTAGTTTTCATAATTCAATTTTTTCTATTAAATTAAAAGAAAAAATTGAAAGAGAAATGCTAAGAAAACTACTGTTTTTTTGTGCATGTACTTTTACAAGTTATTCACAAAAAACAAAATTAACTTTACAACCCACCATTGCATTATCAGAAGCCGATATTAATGATGAAGATGGAGAGGTATTAAATGTTTCAGGAATTTTTTCGGCTTCGGAGGATATTTATTTAAATACTGTAGGGTTCGATTTTCAGGGAGTATTTTACAATATCAGAGGTTTAGGAGCGGATCAGGTTACTTTTCTGTTAAATGGAGTACATCAAAATAGATGGTACAACCATAGGCCTGCTTGGAGTAATTGGGGAGGCATAGATGGTATTTATAGAACACAAACGGTAACAGAACCTTTAGGAAAGTCTCAACAGGTCTTTGGAAATGCTTTGGGAGTACATGCATTAAGTACATTAGCATCGGATTATAGGAAAGGAACTAGAATTTCTTATGCAATGTCTAACAGATCGTATCAACATAAAATCTCTGTACTACATGTGGGCACACTTAAAAACAATTGGCAGTATGTGGTAAGTAGTAGCTTGCGTAGAGGAGAAGAGGGAGTGAGAAGTGGAACAGCTTTTAAAGGGCATTCGTTAATGGTGAGTTTGGAAAAGCAGATACATAAACAACATCTTATTTCTGTTAGTTTATTACATGCTCCCACACAACGCGGACTTTCTAGAGCATATACAAACGAGGTGTTAAGTTTAAAAGATGAAAATTACAATGCCAATTGGGGCTATCAGAACGGAAAAAAAAGAAACGCACGTGTAAGAACCATTAAAGAACCTTTGTTGTTGGGTACACACCGTTACAAAACAGAGAAAATACAGTGGCAAAATACTGTTTTGTTACAAAAAGGAACCATTGCCAATTCTAGATTAGATTTTAATGGAGGAGTGAATCCAAACCCTACGTACTATCAAAGATTACCGAGTTATTGGTTGTCTAGGAACAATGTAGATTTTGAAAACGTGTTTAGGTACCAGCAAAACTTTGTAAACGACGGACAATTGAATTGGGAACAATTGTACCAAGCAAATAACGAATTAAAAGCTCAAAACCAAACAGCAGCGTATGCGTTGTATAACGATCATAGAGATGAACGTAGAATTCAATTAAACTCTGCGTTTACCAAAAATATTGATAAGAATTGGAGTGTAGATGCAAGCATAGCATATAGAAATGTGTTTGCGGAGAATTATGCTAAAGTTTTAGATTTACTAGGAGGAGAGGGCTATTTAGATGTCGCAAGTTTTACGCTAACACAAAGTGATGTAAAGCATCCGAATAGAATCGTAAAAGAAGGAGATCGGTTTAAATACAATTATGAGATTAAGAGTCATGGAGTTGAGAGCTTTCTGCAAACCACGTTTAATAATAAAAGAATAGAAAGTACAGTGTCTGTGGGAATGTCTTACCAATCGCATCAAAGAACAGGCTTGTATCAACCCGAGAATTTTGAAAATGCAGCAGGTAAAAGTAAAAAAGCAAACTTATTGGCATTTCAATCCAAGCTAAATTTTATATACAAGTTTTCACCTAAACATGTAATTCACGCAGCAAGTGCTTTTGTGCAACGAAACCCGAGTATTAAACAAGTGTTTTTTAATGCAAGAGTTAGCAATTCCATCCTTAAAAATACAAAACCAGAAAATTTCACTACGCATTCTTTAAGCTATATCTACAGGGGAAGAAAGTCTCATGTAAAATTAACAGGTTATTATCATGGGCAAAGTAATGTTACAGAAACAGGTTTTTATTTTACAGAAGGTTTGGGGAGTGAATCTCAAAATGCAGAAGATGGACTGTTGCAAGACAATAGTGCTTTTGTTCAAGAGATTTTATCGGGTATTAAAAAACGGCATTATGGAATAGAATTAGGAGCAAATTATAAGCTAACTTCTCAAGTAAAACTAACAGGAATAGTAGGTTTAGGAAATTACACCTATGCAAACAATCCTAATTTAACATTGTATGCAGAACAGAATGTAAGAACTCAAAATCTAGGATTTGTAAACGGAGAAAAAACCTTAGGGAACGCTTACATTTCCGATAAAAAACTAGCAACAGGACCTCAGCAAGCTTTTGCTTTAAAATTTTCGTATAGCGACCCTAATTATTGGAGAATTTCCGTGAGTTTAAATCATTTTAGAAACAATTATGTAGATGTTGCTCCTATTCTTTACACTCAAAACTTTACACAAGAATTGGATGGCAGTCCAATTAAAAATATAGATGGAAACTTAGTACGTCAATTGAGGAAACAAGAAGCTTTACGTCCGTTTTCTATGGTAAATGTTACTGGAGGTAAATCTTGGAAATTTCATAAAACCTATGTAAGTATTTTTTATGCGATCCAAAACATTTTAAATAAGCAATTTAGAACAGGAGGTTTTACGAGTAGTAGAGCTGCCAATTATACAGAACGATTAAAGGAGTTTAACAGAGAAATCCCTCTTTTTGGGAATCGGTATTTTGTAGGAAACGGGAGAACATTTTTTGTAGGACTTTATGTGTCATTTTAAAAGAAGATCAAGATGAGGTTTGTTTATTATATAGGAGTGTTGCTTTGTTGTATTTCTTGTACAGATGCTTTTGAACAAGAAGCTGTAACGATAGAAATTGTAAATCCCGATTTGTCTAACAAAACAGTGTTAACTTTTAAGGAGTTGTATGGTTTGCACAATCGCACCATCGGAAAAGATACGGTGGTGGTAGGTTATGTCGTTTCTTCGGATGTAGAAAAAAACTTTTTTAAAGAGTTGTATGTTCAAAACACGTTTGAGGTACAAGACATTTCAGAAGACAATCCAAGGATGGGTTTAAAGTTACGATTGGGAGCTACTGCCTTAAGTGCTAGGTTTGCGATGGGTAGAAAAGTAATAATTAATTTAGAAGGATTAAGAAAAACTACCAGTAATGAATCGTTGGTTTTAGGAACGCCTACTAATTTTTTTATTAAAGATGTTATTGAATTTGAGATAGAAAATCATGTTTTAAAAACAAATGATATCCAACAGATAGCAGCCAAGAAAACCACCATTTCAGCATTGTCTAAAAACGATGTAAATACCTTAGTAGCGTTTAAAGACGTACATTTTACAGAAGTAGGAATTCCGTTAGCAGGTTTGCCCACAGATCGTTTTGATGGAAAGAGAGTTTTAGAGTTTTGTACATCAGAAACTAGGGATTCCATACTGTTAGAAACCAGTAATTTTTCAAATTTCTCGTCTCTTTTAGCTCCAAACAAGCAAGTAGCCATTTCAGGAATTTTACAAGTTAATTTTGACAAACAAAGAGTGTTAAGTTTAAATTCGGCTAAAGATATCATCAATATAGGTGATTATAAAGACTGTGTTCCTTTGGTATTTCCAGATTTGTTGATTACTGAGGTCGCAGATCCTGATGTAGGTACGGGAGAAAAAGCGAGATATGTAGAAATTTACAATCCAACAAATCAATCTGTTTCGTTGGATGGATGGTTGCTAAAAAGGTTTAACAAAACAGCTACCCGAGAAAATGAGGATGTTATTCGGTTAGAAAATCTTGTTATTTTACCTAAGAAAACCATAGTGATAGCTAATAATGCGATGTATCAAGATAAAAAAACTTGGTTTGAATTTTATTTTGGTTTGTCTCCTGCTTTTATCAGTTCTAAAATTGATGGCAACGGAGATGATGCGTATCAATTAGTAGATCCTTTAAATCAGATAAAGGATGTGTACGGAATTCCGAATGTTGATGGATCAGATTCCGTTTGGGAGTATGAAGATGGGGTGGCTGTTAGAAAGAAAACCGTGATAAAAGGAGCGGCTATTTTTAATGCGGATGAATGGGAAATAAAAAAAGAGGTACCCCAATTAAAAGCAACTATGGAATTTGTTGATTATAGCCCAGGGATTCATTAATTTTAAATTATCAAACCAATTAATATGGCATTAACACCTTCTAATGTAATGGAAAAAGGAGTAGTAGCTCCGCAGTTTACGTTACCCGATACCGTAACAGGGAAAAATATCAGTTTAAACGATGTAAAAGGAGAGAATGGTACCGTGATTTTATTTATTTGCAATCATTGTCCTTTTGTAATTCATGTAAATCTTTTGTTGGTAGCTTTGGCAAAGGAATATCAAAAAAAAGGAATTGGTTTTGTAGCAATTAGTAGTAATGATGTAGAGAAATATCCTCAAGATGCACCAGATGTAATGAAATTGCATGCATTAAAACATCAATATCCTTTTCCGTATTTGTACGACGCTTCTCAGCAAGTAGCTAAAGATTATGATGCCACTTGTACCCCAGATGTGTATGTTTTTAATGGAGATTTAAAATCGTATTACCATGGGCAGTTAGATAGTTCTAGGCCAGGGAATAACATTCCATCCAACGGTAGTGATATTAAAAAAGCATTAGATTTAATGTTGTTAGGACAAGAATATACCGAAACAGAAAAACCGAGTATAGGTTGTGGTATTAAATGGAAGTAGGTTGATGTAAATTAGAAAAAGCAATTAAAATAATGACTGAAGAAAAATACTTGTTTAATTGAATAGAACAAAATGGAAGTAGTAATTAAAGTAAATAGATACTTGGCTTTTTAATTCCATACTTTGTGTATCTTTATTAAGTTGCTAAATGTCTTTAAGTTGTTGATGTTAACATATAACTATAAAAAAATCCTTCAAGTTTTAGCTTGAAGGATTTTTTTATAAGAGAATGTAGATAATACTGTGTACAATTAAAAATTTCGTGTTTACTTGTACATTTTTTTTTGTTTAATCCGTTTATTTAAACAAATAAACGACTCAACTTTTTAAAATGATATTAGATTAACCAATAATTTGAATTTGATTAAATTCTTTAGTAACCTCAAAAGCTCTATGAGTTAGTTTTAAATCAGCAAAACTAATTTCTTCACTATCTACTTTAATTGCTTTAATATCAAAAGGTAAGCCTATTAGATTAATTTTAAATGTTTCGTAACTGGTAACATAGGTTCCAGATTTGTGTTGTTTAATGGTTAATTTGTTGTCTTTACCTGTTAAAGAAAAATGTCTTAAACAATAACGACCTTTGGTGTAATCGTATCCATCATTTGCATCTTCAAAAACATCAGAAACTTCTTTTCCTTCTTTGTAATATACATCTAAGGTTAAGTGTTCTATTTCTTTTTCTCCAACATACTGCTGAACAGGATAAATAGGTAAAATAGCCCCTTCTTTAACAAAAATAGGCATGCTATCTAAGTCTGCATCTACCCATTTTTCGTCTCCTCCTTGAATTAATTCGTGTGTCCAGTAATTATACCAATTTCCTATAGGAATGTACATTCTACGTCCTTTAGAATTAGGTTCTCCAATAGGACAGGCTAAAATGTGTTCTCCGCAAATAAATTCATCCGTTCTGTGATGTGTCTGAGAATCTTCTTGATCGTACAACACCAAAGATTTTAGCATAGGAATCCCTTCTTCAATATACTTGTAAAAAGTAGTGTATAAGTAGGGTAATAATTGGTAACGCAATTCAATAAATTTACGAACTACGTCTGTAATCTCTTTACCAAAAGTCCAAGGTTCTTGGTCTCCATGGTCTCCTGAAGAGTGTGTTCTACAGAAAGGGTGAAAAATTCCTAATTGAATCCAACGTGCATACAATTCACCATTAGGTTGTTCTGCAAAACCACCAATATCAGAACCTACAAAAGAGAATCCAGACATGGCCATACGTTGTGCTTGTACATTTGCAATCCATAAATGTTCCCAAGTAGCTACGTTATCTCCTAACCAAGTAGACGTGTAACGTTGTGTACCTGAGTAAGCAGAACGAGTAATTACAAACGGTCTTAACGGATAGTTGTATTTCTTTAATCCTTGGTACGTGGCTTTTGCCATTTGCATACCATAAATATTATGAGCTTTTCTGTGAGAACAAGGGTTTCCGTCGTAATCATGACGAACATCGTTAGGGAATGATTTTCCTGGAACGTCCATTACTGCAGGTTCGTTCATATCGTTCCATACACCTTGTACTCCTGTTTCTGCAATTAAACCTTTAAAAAGACCTGCCCACCAGTCGCGTACTTCTTCTCTGGTAAAGTCTGGGAAATAACATTCTCCTGGCCAAACTTTTCCTTTCATGTAAGGACCATCGGCACGCTTACAGAAATAATCTTTTTCTAAACCTTCACGAAAAACATCGTATTCCATGTCAATTTTAATTCCCGGATCAATAATCACCACGGTTTTAAAGCCATCTTCCTTTAATTCTTGAACCATTCTTTTTGGTTCTGGAAAATAGTCTTTGCTCCAAGTAAAACAACGGAAACCTTCCATGTAATCAATATCTAAATAGATGGCATCACAAGGAATTTTTAAGTCTCTAAATTTTTGAGTAATTTCTTTTACGTTAGATTCAGGATAGTAAGACCATTTACATTGATGGTATCCCAAAGCCCAAAGCGGAGGTAATTCTGGAGTTCCTGTTAAATTGGTATACGATGCTACTACATCTTGCATGTTAGGTCCGTAAATAAAGTAGTAGTTCATTTCACCACCTTCTGCCCAAAAACTGGTTACATTTCTTCTTTCAGAACAAAAATCAAAATGGGATCTAAAAGAGTTGTCAAAAAATATTCCGTAAGATTTTTTATTTTGAATAGCTGTATAAAAAGGAATGGCTTTGTAGATAGGGTCTGTATACCTTCCAAAGGCATAAGAATCGGTTGCCCAGTTCTGGAACCTACGACCTTTTAAGTTGGTGTGCTCAGGTTTATCTCCCAAACCATAAAAACTTTCTCCGTTAGGAGAACTCTTGGTCATTTTTACAATATTTCCTCCTAATTCGTAACTTTCTTCCCAATGGAAACCTAATTCATCTTCGTTAATTAATGTATGGTCTACCGCATCGTATATTCTAGTTTTTAAATTAGATTTAGCAATGTAACAAATTAACTTAGAGGTGGTAATAATGTATTTTTCAGGATCTTCTGTAATTTCTAACTTGTTATATCCTTTTACAGCATCTTCTGAAATGGCATAAGAAAAATCGTTTTCAAATTTAGCTCCTGTAGCATATCTAAAACGAAACATACTGTCTCTTAAGACAGTCATTTGTAAGATAACACCATTTTCACAGTTAAAATAGAGGGTGTCTACATCTTTTTTAAAATCGACTATTTTAGCAGGAAAAGCATTTCCTTTATGTTCGATTTGTTCATTTAAAATCATAAATTTCTGTAATTTATTCTGGTTGGTTATTCTAATGTATAAAAAATACGCTGTATAATCTTTGTTGTCTTATCTTTTTACAAATTCCCTTGACAAGGCTTACTTTAATTATTTAAATTTCAATAAAGTAAAGCGTAAACTGAAAAATAAATAAAGCTGAAATGCACTTTTTTTGGATGTTAAAGAATTTGTATTGACATGTTTATTCTATTTTAAAAATTACAATCGCCAAGGGAGGTAACGTAATTGTTACAGAATGGTCTTTCCAATTCCAAGGCGTATTAGTAATGGTAAGTTTTTTAGTGTTTTTAATACCACTTCCTCCATATTTCTTTAAATCGGAATTAAAGACTTCTTTTAGCTTTCCTTTTTGATGAACTCCTATCAAATAATTTTCATGTGGAGTAGGAGTATGGTTACACACAATCACTAAATCGTTTTTAGCTTCGTGTCCTTTACGAATGTAGCTAATTACGGAGTTTGCACCATCTTCGTAGTTAATCCATTCGAAACCTTCTGGAGAAAAACTTTTTTCGTAGAGTGCAGGTGTGTTTTTTAAGAACGTGTTTAAATCTTTAATATAAGTTTGTACGGATTTATAACTTTTGTTTTCTAACAAATGCCAGTCTAAACTGCGAGCGTAACTCCACTCGTTTTCTTGTCCAAATTCAGCTCCCATAAAAAGTAAATTTCCTCCCGGGTGGCTAAACATGTTTCCGTATAACAATCTTAAATTGGCTAATTTCTGCCATTCATCTCCAGGCATTCGGTCAATGATAGAGCCTTTTCCGTACACAACCTCGTCATGAGACAAAGGAAGCATGTATCGTTCTGTGAACGCATAGGCTAAACTAAATGTAATTTCGTTGTGGTGGTATTGTCTGTGAATAGGATCTTTTTTAAAGTAGCCTAACGTATCGTGCATCCAACCCATCATCCATTTCATACCAAAACCTAAACCTCCGTGTTCTACTGCTCGAGTGACTCCAGGAAAGGCTGTAGATTCTTCTGCAATGGTTTGTACCCCTGGAAAGCTTGCGTATACCTCTTTGTTAAAATCTTGTAAAAAAGAAATGGCTTCTAAATTTTCGTTTCCTCCAAATTGGTTGGGTTCCCATTCTCCATCTTCTCTAGAGTAATCTAAATATAGCATAGAAGCTACCGCATCTACTCTTAGTCCATCAATATGATATTTGTCTAACCAAAAACATGCGTTAGAAATTAAAAAAGAACGTACTTCGTTTCTACCATAATTAAAAATTAAACTTTTCCAATCTTTATGGTATCCCTTTCTTTTGTCTGGATGTTCGTATAAATGTGAACCATCAAAAGAACCTAACCCGTGAGCATCCGAAGGAAAGTGAGAAGGTACCCAATCTAAAATAACACCAATATCGTTTTTATGAAATTCATCTATTAAGTTCATGAATTCTTTTGGATGTCCGAATCTACAACTTGGAGCAAAATATCCTGTAATTTGGTATCCCCACGACTGATCAAAAGGATATTCCATGATCGGCATAAATTCAATATGCGTAAAATTCATTTCTTTTACATATTGAACCAATTTTTGAGAAGCTTCCCAGTAGCTAAGAGATCGATCTTCTTCTACTTTTTTCATCCAAGATTCAAAGTGTACTTCGTACACAGAATAAGGTTTGTCTAAACCGTTTTTGTCTTTACGGTACTTCATCCAATCGCTATCTTGCCATTGGTACCCTTCTAAATCGTAGGTTACAGAAGCGGTTTTAGGAGGATGTTCTGTATGGTATCCATAAGGATCACATTTCTCAGTTACAATTCCGTTGTTATTAGAGTGTATTTTGTATTTGTATACTTCTCCAGTTTTTATGTTAGGAATAAAACCTTCCCAAATACCCGAACTGTCCCATCGTACGTTAAGAGCATGTTCATTATCATTCCAATAATTAAAATCACCTACTACAGAAACTTTGTTGGCTGTGGGAGCCCATACAGAAAAATACATTCCTTCTACACCATTAACGGTTGCAGGATGTGCTCCAAATTTTTCGTACAATCTATAGTGTTTTCCTGATTTAAAAAGGTAGATATCAAAGTCTGTAAATAGACTATAAGGTTTTACATGATTCATCTATAAAGTAATTGTTTTTGAACTCCAAGTTTACCTACTTGGGGTTGTATGTTTAGTGGGGGAGTAGTGGTTTATACAATGCTAGTTCCGCTAGGAATAATAACACCATTTTTAATAACAACAATACCATTTCTAACGGTATATAAATCCGTTTCGGTATCTTGTAGATGGTCTCCACCGTTTATTTTAACATCGTTACCAATAGATGAGTTTTTGTCTATAATACAGTTGTTGATATAACAACGTTCTCCAATTCCTCTTAAAGGAATGTTGTTGTATTGTTTATGTGCAATTTCATCGGCACTCTCGTACTTATCGTTACCCATTACATAGCAGTTGGAAATGGTAGTACCTACACCCACTCTAGATCTAATTCCTACAATAGATCGTTGAATTCTACTGGCACTAATAATTCCTCCTTCTGCAATTAAGGTTTTTTCTAGTGTCGTTCCTGATATTTTAGTAGGAGGTAAAAAACGAGGACGTGTTAGTACGTTGTAGTCGTTATCAAACAAGTCAAATTCAGGAATGTCATCGGTTAATCCTAGGTTGGCATCAAAAAAAGAACCAATGGTACCAATGTCTGTCCAGTATCCTTCGTATTGATAACTAACTACTTTGTTTGTTTTAATGGCATCCGGAATGATTTCTCCTCCAAAATCCATGGTTTCTTTGTTAGACATTAAGTTTTCTAACAATTCTCTGTTAAAAATATAAATACCCATAGAGGCTAAGTAATCTCTACCTTGAGATTTCATTTCATTGGTAACCTCAGATTTCCAATTTCCTAAATCATCTGATGTAGGTTTTTCTACAAATGCCGTAATATTATCTTCACTGTCTGTTTTTAGAATTCCAAAACCAGTAGCATCATTAGCATTTACAGGTAGGGTAGCAATGGATATTTCTGCATTGCTTTTTTGATGAGCTTTAACCATTTTGTTAAAGTCCATTTGGTATAATTGATCTCCTGATAAAATTAAAGCATAGTCCCAATCGTATGCTAAAAAGTGTTGCATGGATTGTCTTACAGCATCTGCAGTTCCTTGAAACCATCCATCATTTTCTGGAGTTTGCTCTGCCGCTAAAATATCTACAAAGGCACCAGAAAAATTACCAAAAGAATAGGTGTTTTTAATGTGTTTGTTTAAAGAAGCAGAGTTAAATTGTGTTAACACAAAAATTCTATTAATACCAGAATGTAAACAATTAGAAATCGGGATATCTACTAATCTATATTTACCAGCAATGGGTACGGCAGGTTTAGATCTGGTAGATGTTAGAGGTTTTAATCTGGATCCTTGTCCTCCTCCTAAGATGATTCCTAAAACTTTTTTTTTCATAATTTTTATAATGTATTGTAGAGTTGTTGTAACATGTACTATTAAAAACTTTGTATTTAATGGTACTTCTGTTTTTTGTTACATCGTTTATTTGTTTAAACAAGTTAACGGTTAAACGATTTAACTTTTTAGAATATGTTTTTGTATATTTTAAAAAGGTATTATTTAGCAATAAGATTGTATAAATCGATATATTCAGAGGCAGAGTTTTCCCATGAATTGTCAATTTTCATAATTTCTTTTCGGATGCGTTTAAATTCGGTAGTATCGTTGTAAAGTTTGTTGGCACGTGTAATGGCAAGTGCAACATCGTCTACAGAAACATGTTCGTGTCTAATTCCAAAACCACCTTTTTCGCCAATATCTTTTACGGTATCTTTTAACCCTCCAGTAGTTCTCACTACAGGTATGGTACCATACCTTAATGCATATAGCTGGTTAAGCCCACAAGGTTCAAATCTGGATGGCATAATTAAAAAGTCGGCTCCAGAATAAATTAAATGAGATAATTCTTCATCGTATCCTATAAAAGTATTGTATCTACCAGGGTATTTGTTTTTAAGTTCGTTTAATAAATATTCTGCATGTGGATCTCCAGAACCTAATACCAATCCGTTTACATCATTGGCATCTAAGGCTCTGTCAAAAATACCAGCCATAATATCGGCTCCTTTTTGATATACCAATCTACCTATAAAAGCAACGAGTGGTTTGTTAGGGTCTAAATTAAATTTTTCACACAATGCTGCTTTGTTGGCTTTTTTTCCAGCTTCTACAGTTCTTACATTGTAGTTTTTAGCAATCATTTTATCTGTAGATGGATTCCAAACATCTGCATCAATTCCATTAAGAATTCCTACAGATTTTTCTCGTTCTGTATCAAACAACCAATCCAACCCTGTAGAGGCATGTGGTAGTTCGTTCATGTAGTTTGGAGATACCGTAGTGTATTTCCAACAAGCTTTAATGGCAGCTGCCATAGGGTTTACTGCATAATCCCATTCTAAAATACCAGATTGTTCTAAATTGTACTCAGGTAAGTACGAAAGTTTTTCAAAAGAAAATTCACCCTGGTATTGTGCATTGTGAATGGTAAATACCGTAGGTACTCCTCTCATAGATTGATATTTTACTGCTTGTGTAAGCATAAAAGGAATTAAACCTGTGTGATGATCGTGGCAGTGAATAATGTTAGGGGTACTTTTAAATTGCAACATCCAATCTAATACTACTTTCTGAAAAGCAATAAATCTTTCTGTGTCATCATCATAACCATAGACGTTTTCTCGGTCTAATAGGTGCTCAATTTTAACTTGGTAAAGAAAATAACCAAGTGTTTTAAGACTGTCTGTTACTTTTAAAACTTGAACTTGATAAGCTTGATCCGCTAAAGTAACAGAACCTGTATAATCTACGGTATATTTTGTTGATTTGGATTGCTTATTGTCATAATAGGGCATAACAACAGCTGCCTCATACCCTAAGTTGGTTTGGTATTTGGGTAGGGCACCCACAACATCTGCTAACCCTCCAACTTTTGCTGCGGGGTAACATTCAGCGCTGACATGTATTACTTTCATTTTAATTGTTTTAATTCACTCTTTAAACTTAGTAAAAAAAAACCGTTAACATATATTAATGGTTTAAGAAATTGATTAAAAATCAATCTGGTATTTACTGGTAGTGAAAATTAAAATAAAGCGTATAAAAAAAGACCTTATTTGGTAAGGTCTTTTCTGTTAGTCGTTTAGCTTTAATACAGCCATAAATGCTTCTTGCGGAATTTCTACATTTCCTACTTGTCTCATTCTCTTTTTTCCTTTCTTCTGCTTTTCTAAAAGCTTACGTTTTCTAGAAATATCACCTCCATAACATTTGGCAGTTACATCTTTTCGTAAAGCTTTAGTCGTTTCTCTCGAAATTATTTTAGCACCAATAGCTGCTTGTATTGGAATATCAAATTGTTGACGAGGAATTAATTCTTTTAATTTTTCACACATCTTTTTTCCGATACTGTATGCGTTGTCTGCATGAATTAAGGCAGAAAGAGCATCTACAGAGTCTCCGTTTAATAAAATATCTACCTTAACTAGTTTAGAGGTTCTCATACCAATAGGATAGTAATCAAAAGAGGCATATCCTTTAGAAACGGTTTTTAATCGATCGTAAAAATCAAAAACAATTTCTGCTAAAGGCATGTCAAAAATTAACTCGACACGCTGAGGTGTTAAATAGGTTTGATTGACAATTTCTCCACGTTTTTCAATACATAATCCCATTACTTGTCCTACAAAATCGGCTTTGGTAATAATAGAAGCTTTAATGTAAGGCTCTTCTACTCTGTCCATACTCGATGGATCGGGTAAATCTGTAGGGTTGTTTACTAATATTTGCTCGTCTGGATTTTTTTTATTGTAAGCAAAATAAGATACGTTAGGTACGGTGGTAATTACTGTCATGTTAAACTCACGTTCTAAACGTTCTTGTATAATTTCCATGTGTAACATTCCTAAAAATCCACATCGGAAACCAAAACCTAAAGCGGCAGAACTTTCGGGTTGAAAAACTAAGGAAGCATCGTTTAATTGCAATTTTTCCATAGAAGCTCTCAACTCTTCGTAATCTTCGGTATCCACAGGGTAAATTCCTGCATATACCATGGGTTTTACATCTTCAAACCCATCAATATTGTCTGTAGTTGGGTTTGCAAAGTCTGTAATGGTATCTCCTACCTTAACTTCGGAAGCGGTTTTAATACCTGTAATTAAATATCCAACATCTCCTGTTTTTATTTCTTTTTTAGCAACCTGATTTAGTTTTAAGGTACCTACTTCATCAGCAAAATAATCGTTACCCGTGGCCATAAATTTAATTTTCTGACCTTTTTTAATGGTACCATCAATAATTCTAAAATACGTTTCTACCCCTCTGTAAGAATTGTAAACAGAATCAAAAATTAAAGCTTTTAACGGAGCTTCTGGTTTTCCTTCTGGAGCAGGAACTTTTTCTATAATGGCTTTTAGAATATTATCGACTCCAAAACCTGTTTTTCCACTTGCGTGAATTACATCTTCGGGCTCACAACCTAGCAAGTCAACAATATCGTCTGTCACTTCTTCAGGATTGGCACTTGGCAAATCTACCTTATTTAGTACAGGGATAATTTCTAAATCATTCTCCAAAGCTAAATACAAGTTAGAAATGGTTTGTGCTTGTATACTTTGTGCAGCATCTACAATTAGCAATGCCCCTTCACAAGCGGCAATAGATCGAGATACTTCGTAAGAGAAATCTACATGCCCTGGTGTGTCTATTAAGTTTAATGTGTATTGTTCTCCTTCAAATACATAATCCATTTGAATGGCGTGAGATTTAATGGTAATACCACGTTCTCTCTCTAAATCCATATTGTCTAAAAGCTGTGCTTGTTCTTCTCTTTGCGATACGGTATCTGTAAAACTTAACAATCTATCGGCTAAAGTACTTTTACCGTGATCGATATGTGCAATGATGCAAAAGTTTCTTATGTTTTTCATCTATCTATACTAGTGGCTTGTTCAATACGCAAAGATAGGGTATTCCTTTGGTAAATACTTACTTCTAAATAAATTACTTATTCAAAAGGATAATTGTATATTTAGCTTATATAATTTATAACTAAAGAATTATCATGAAAAAAATACTTGTTTTATTCGTTGTTATTTTTAGCCTATTTACTGTAAATGCTCAAAATTTTAGAGGTTTAGATAAAAGCCCTATGGATGCCATTTCTTATCCTTTAACACATAAAAATCCAAACAAAATTATAAAGGTGATTTATAGTAGACCTATGCTAAAAGGAAGACCTTTAGAAAACTTGGCAGATTACGGAAAAGTTTGGAGAACTGGTGCAAACGAAGCTACAGAAATTAGATTTTATAAAGATGTTGTTTTTGGTGGAAAGAAAGTAAAAGCAGGAACTTATTCTTTGTTTACCATTCCTGCTAAAAAAGAATGGACTATTATTTTAAGTACCGATGTAAATGTATGGGGGGCTTATAGTTATAACAAAGCAAATGATGTGGTGAGAGTAAAAGCACCTGTTACCAAAACCACAGAACCTTTGGAAGCTTTTTCTATGACTTTTGATAAAGAAATGAATTTGTATATGGCTTGGGGAGATGTGAAGGTTAAAATTCCTATTCAGAAATAAAAAGAGATTTTTTTTAAAATAATTAGTGTCATGGAATGTGTTTAAGATTGATATAAATCTCATGGAACATAAAAAAGCTTTGTTAGTAATTGATATGCAAAAAGGTTCTTTTACATCCAAAACTCCAAGGTTTGATACAGATGGAGTTGTAAAAAGAATTAATGAGCTTGCGAGTTTGTTTAGAGAGATGAATGATTCGGTAATTTACATTCAACATCACGGAACTGGTACTGGAAAGTTTGAAAAGAATGCTAAGGATTGGGAGAGCTTAGATTAGATGAATTAATTGTTGCGTCTACAGATGTAAGAATTGATAAATATGCCAATGATGTGTTTTACAATTCAAAACTTCAATACGAATTAGGGAAATTAAATATTCAAGAATTATTTATCACAGGATGTGCAACTGATTTTTGTGTGGAATCTACCATACAGTCTGCAGTAACAAAAGATTATAATATTACTATTGTTGAAGATGGACACACAACAGGAGATAGACCAAGTTTAGAGGCAAAACAGGTAATTGAACATTATAATTGGGTTTGGCAGAATATGATACCTACAAAAGGATTTCTAAAGGTTGAAAAAACAGAAGAAATAAAGAAAAGACTTATGAGTAATGTTTAAAATGAAGTTAACTGGATTATTTTTTATAATCTATAGTCTATAAAACAAAATAAAGCCGCTACAAACAATATTGTAGCGGCTTTAAAATATATGAATTTTTCGTTTTTAATTAAACGATTTTTTTCATTGCAGTCATTGCTTCACGTAACTCTTCACCAATAATTTCTACATCGTGCTCACGAATTACTTTGTTAACGGCAATTAATTCAGCGTTATCAACACCGTTGTTAGCAGCTCCAAATGGTCTACCAATTAAGTTGCTTGGTGCATTTTTAACGTACTCGGCAATTAAAGGCTTACAAGCGTGGTCAAATAAGTAACATCCGTATTCTGCAGTATCAGAAATTACACGGTTCATTTCCGCTAACTTCATTCTTGCAATAGTGTTTGCAATTAATGGTGTTTCGTGTAAAGATTCGTAGTATGCAGACTCATCAATAATTCCAGAATCCACCATTGCTTCAAAAGCTAATTCTACACCAGCTTTTACCATAGCAACCATTAACGTACCGTTGTCGTAGTATTCTTGCTCAGAAATTTCGAAATCTCCAGCAGGAGTTTTTTCAAAATTCGTTTCTCCTGTAGCAGCTCTCCAAGTTAATAAGTTAATATCGTCATTTGCCCAGTCTTCCATCATAGTTTTAGAGAAATGACCAGAGATGATATCATCCATGTGCTTTTGGAATAAAGGTCTCATGATGTCTTTTAATTCCTCAGAAACTTTAAAAGCTTCAATTTTAGCTGGGTTAGATAATCTATCCATCATGTTTGTAATACCACCGTATTTTAAACCTTCAGTAATAGTTTCCCATCCGTATTGAATTAATTTAGAAGCATATCCTGCATCAATTCCTTCAGCTACCATTTTGTCGAAACATAAGATAGACCCTGTTTGTAACAATCCACATAAAATAGTTTGCTCTCCCATTAAGTCAGACTTCACCTCAGCAACAAAAGAAGACTTTAATACACCAGCAGTGTGTCCTCCTGTACCCACAGCATACGCTTTCGCATAATCCCATCCTTTACCTTGAGGGTCATTTTCTGGGTGTACAGCAATTAATGTAGGTACTCCAAATCCTCTCTTAAATTCTTCACGAACCTCAGAACCTGGTGACTTAGGAGCTACCATAATAACTGTTAAATCTTTACGAACTTGCATTCCTTCTTCTACGATGTTAAAACCGTGAGAGTAAGATAAACAAGATCCTTCTTTCATTAATGGCATCACTGCATTTACAACGTTTGTGTGTTGTTTGTCTGGAGTTAAGTTGATTAATAAATCAGCAGTAGGAATCATTTCTTCGTATGTTCCTACAGCAAAGTTATTTTCAGTAGCGTTTAAAAAAGATTGTCTTTTTTCTTTAATAGCAGCGGCTCTTAAAGTATAAGAAACATCTAATCCAGAGTCACGCATGTTTAAACCTTGGTTTAATCCTTGTGCACCACAACCTACGATTACGATTTTCTTTCCTTTTAAAGCTTCAACACCGTTGCTGAATTCGCTTCTGTCCATAAATTCACACTGTCCTAATTGCTCTAATTGCTCTCTTAAAGAAAGTGTGTTAAAATAATTTGCCATTTTGCTTTTATTTTGATTCTAATTTTATATTTGTTATTTCGCTAAAAATGAGCTTGATGGGATAAAAACCCTTCAAGCTCAATGTTTATTTTATTGCGTTGTCAAATTTAGGAAATTCTATTGAACTATTTCACCTAAAATTTTACGAATATTCATGGCTTCTTTTGAGATGGCAATTCTACCCGATCTTACAAATTGAGCAATACCAAATGGTTCAAATGCTTTGTAAATAGCTTCTATTTCTGGTCTTCTTGCTGTTTTTTCTACTACAAAAAAAGTTCTGTTTACCGTAATGATATTCATACTATGTTCTTTAATGATGTTTTGAATTTGAGGATTTTCAAATAACAAATCAGATTTAAATTTGAACATGGCATTTTCTGTAAAAATAACTTCATCGTCCGTATGGTAGTAAGCTTTAATAACTTCCACTTGCTTTTCTAACTGACCAATAATTTTTTTAACAGCGGTTTCTGTCATCTTCACCACCACGATAAATCTAGAGACATCTTTTATTTCTGATGCAGATACTGTTAAGCTTTCTATATTAATGTGTCTTTTTACAAAGATGGTTGAAATTCTGTTTAACAATCCTAAGTTGTTTTCAGAATAAACAGATATGGTATATAATTTTTTTTCTTCCATATGAAGGAATTTAAAAACTGAAAGCTGAAAGTTAAAATATGGGTATATTTAAAACGTTACAGACTTTACAAATTTGATGAATTTTATAAATTTACTACTCTAATCTTACGTCAGATACACTAGCACCTGTTGGTACCATTGGAAATACATTATCTTCTTTCTCTACCATTACTTCTAAAAAGTAAGAAGTTTTACAAGCAATCATTTCATCAATAGCTCCTTGTAAGTCACCTCTAGCACTTACTTTTTTAGCAGGGATGCTGTATGCTTCTGCTAATTTCACAAAATCAGGGTTGGTCATTTCTGTAGAAGCATATCTTCTGTCAAAGAATAATTGCTGCCATTGACGTACCATTCCTAAAAATTCGTTGTTTAATACTACAATTTTAACTGCTGTACCGGTCTGTAAAATAGTTCCTAGTTCTTGGCAAGTCATTTGGTATCCACCATCACCAATAATCGCTACTACGTGTCTGTCTGGAGCACCCATTTTAGCTCCAATAGAAGCTGGTAAGGCAAACCCCATGGTTCCTAATCCTCCAGAGGTAACATTACTTCTGGTGTGTGTAAAGTTGGCATAACGTACCGCCATCATTTGGTGTTGTCCTACATCAGAAACAATCACAGCATCATCATTCGTTGCTTTGTTGATTCCTTGTAAAACTTCTCCCATGGTTAATCCTTCTTTGGTAGGGTTTAACTGTCCGTTAATTACTTTTTCAAATTCAATTTTGTCAAAATCTCTAAACTGTTGTAACCAAGCACTGTGGTCTTTTTCTTCGATAAACTCTAGAATTTTTCCTAAAGTATCTTTAGAATCTCCTAATACAGCTACATCCGTTTTTACATTTTTATCAATCTCTGCCGGGTCAATATCAAAATGAACCACTTTGGCTTGTTTTGCATATTTACTTAAATCACCCGTAACACGATCATCAAAACGCATCCCTACAGCAATTAAAACATCACATTCGTTGGTTAATTTATTAGGTCCATAATGCCCGTGCATACCTACCATACCTACATTTAAAGGATGGTTAGTTGCTAAAGCTGATAATCCTAAAACAGTCCAAGCTGATGGAATTCCTGATTTTTCTATAAATGCTTTAAATTCTTGTTCTGCACCTCCTAATATTACTCCTTGACCAAAAACGATCATCGGTTTTTTAGCAGCGTTGATTAGTGTTGCAGCTTCTTTTACTTTTTCTATATCTGTAGTTGGTACGGGTTGGTAACTTCTTACATTCGTACACTTTTCGTAACTATAGTCTAGTTCCGATAACTGAGCATCTTTTGTAATGTCAATTAATACAGGTCCTGGTCGCCCAGATTTTGCAATGTAAAATGCTTTAGCGATGGCTCCAGGAATGTCTTCTGCTTTGGTCACTTGTACATTCCATTTGGTGATAGGAGAGGAGATGCTAATCACATCGGTCTCTTGAAAAGCATCTGTACCTAATAAGTGAGAGGCTACTTGTCCAGTGATACATACCATTGGAGTAGAATCTATTTGAGCATCCGCAATACCAGTAATCAAGTTTGTAGCTCCGGGACCAGAAGTAGCTAAGGCAACTCCAACCTTACCAGATGTTCTAGCAAAACCTTGAGCGGCATGTGTAGCTCCTTGCTCGTGACGCGTAAGAACATGATGCAATTTGTCTTGGTATTTATACAATTCGTCATAAATAGGCATAATAGCACCACCTGGGTAACCATAGGCTATTTCAACACCCTCTGCTAGCAAAGATCTAACAACGGCTTCTGCCCCAATAATTCTTTCTGTTTTCGTACTCATACTTTTATATTGTATTAAGTAATTAGTAAAGAGTACAAAGTATGTTTTTTTTGTTAAAAGTTAAGATACTTTGTACTGAATACTTAGTACTGTTAAATTAATATTTATCTGTTACACATCCTTCAGAAGCAGAAGCTACTGATTTCGCGTATTTAAATAAGATTCCTTTGTTGTGTTTTAATGCAGGTTGTTGCCATTTTGCTTTACGTTCTGCAATTTCTTCTTCTGAAACTTGTAAAGTAATAGAATTGTCTTCTGCACTAATAGAGATGGTATCACCCGTTTCTACCAAACCAATTAAACCTCCGTTTTGTGCTTCTGGAGTTACGTGTCCTACCACAAAACCGTGTGTACCACCAGAAAAACGTCCATCGGTAATTAAAGCAACAGATTTACCTAAACCAGCTCCCATAATTAATGAAGTAGGTTTTAACATTTCTGGCATACCAGGACCTCCTTTAGGACCTACGTAACGAATAACCACTACATCACCTCTTTCTACATCTCCATTAGAAATACCATCGTTAGCAGCTTGTTCACCATCGTACACAACAGCTTTTCCTTCGAATTTTAAACCTTCGTTACCAGATATTTTTGCCACAGCACCTTCTTCTGCAAGGTTACCGTATAATATTTGAATGTTTCCAGATGATTTTAAAGCTTTATCTGTAGGGAAAATAACATCTTGTTCCTCAAACTCCATTGCTTTTACATCCGCTAAATTTTCTGCTAATGTTTTTCCTGTGATGGTAATACAGTCTCCGTGTAGGTATCCGTTGTCTAACAAATATTTCATAATAGCAGGTGTACCTCCAATACTGTGTACATCTTCCATTAAGTATTTACCAGAGGGTTTTAAATCTGCAATTAATGGAGTTCTGTCAGAAACTCTTTGGAAGTCTTCTAAAGTAAACTCAATATCCGCAGCATAAGCAATGGCTAAAAAGTGTAATACGGCGTTAGTAGATCCTCCTAGAGCATTTACCAAAGCAACAGCATTTTCTATAGACTTTTTGGTAACAATGTCTTTAGGTTTTAAATCTAACTCTAATAAGTTTTTCATTGCTTTTGCAGTACGCTCAGCTTCTGAAAGTTTGTTAGGGTTTTCCGCAGGAATAGAAGAGTTATAAGGTAAAGCCATTCCCATACACTCAATAGAAGATGCCATGGTGTTAGCGGTGTACATACCTCCACAAGCCCCTGCACCAGGAATTGCAGCTTTAATGATTTCTCTGTATTCTTTTTCGTCAATTTCACCAGCTACTTTTTGTCCTAAAGCCTCAAAAGCAGAAACAATATTTAATTTACGACCCTTGTATTTTCCAGAAGCAATACTTCCTCCATAAACCATAATAGAGGGTCTGTTTAAACGTAACATAGCAATAATTGCCCCTGGCATGTTTTTATCACATCCAACAACTCCAATTAATCCATCGTAACTTTGTGCATTTACAACTGTTTCCATAGAGTCGGCAATGATGTCTCTAGAACACAAAGAGTAATTCATACCCGATGTTCCCATAGAAATACCATCAGAAACACCAATAGTATTGAATGTTAATCCAACCTGATCGTTTAAATTGGTGTGTTTTTTAATCTCTTGGCCTAAGTTGTTTAAATGCATATTACAAGGGTTTCCATCATAACCTGTACTCGCAATACCAATTTGTGGTTTGTTCATGTCTTCGTCAGTTAATCCGACTGCGTATAACATGGCTTGAGAAGCGGGTTGAGATGGATCTTGAGTAAGTCTTTTACTGTGTTTATTTAATGCCATTTTTGTAGGTCTTTTTTATCAAAAAATTATTTGTAGCTAACAAAATTATAATAGAAATATTTTTGATTTCTAAATCAATAAAAAACTTACGATGTTCAGTGTTTTTTTATAAGTGTTAAACTGTTGTTAAACTGTGTTTTATGTGTTTTTTAGAGTGGTGTTTAGTGTTTTTGTTTTTGTTTTAAAATATTGTAAGGTATTGCTTTGTAAAAAGACTGTTTAGCTGTTAAATAATAAAAATCACATTATTACGTATTAATACGTAGTATAATTAAGTATCAAATGTTTTGAAAATACTTAATTATTTGTAGATTTGTGAAACTCAAAATAAAGGAAATAACATATATATATGTCAGATACAGCAATATTAGAAATAGAAGGTAAAAAATTTGAATTCCCTATTGAAAAAGGAACAGAAAATGAATTAGCAATTGATATCAAGCAACTAAGAGGTGCTACCAATGGTATTACAACAATAGACCCTGGATTTAAAAATACAGGATCTTGTAAAAGTGCTATTACTTTTTTAGATGGTGAAAAAGGTATTTTGCGTTATAGAGGTTATGCGATAGAAGAATTGGCAGACAAAGCTTCTTTTTTAGAAGTTTCTTATTTGTTGATTTTTGGAGAATTGCCAACACAGGCACAATTAAAAAAGTTTGACCAAGATATTAAGAATGAATCTTTAGTTGATGAGGATATTCATAAAATATTAGATGCTTTTCCTAAAAACGCACACCCTATGGGAGTGTTGTCGTCTTTAACGAGTGCATTAACTGCTTTTAATCCTAAATCGGTTGAGGTTTCTTCAGAAGAGGATATGTATCAGGCAATTACCATGTTAATGGGTAAGTTTCCAGTATTGGTATCTTGGTGTATGCGTAAAATGAAAGGATTGCCTTTAGATTTTGGAGATGTTGAGTTGGGTTACGAAGAGAACTTTGCTAAGATGATGTTCAAAAAACCAAATCAAGAGTACAAGTGCAACCAGACAATTATTAACGCTTTAGATAAATTGTTAATTTTACATGCAGATCACGAGCAAAATTGTTCTACTTCTACCGTAAGAGTTGTGGGGTCTTCTCACGCTGGATTGTTTGCTTCTATTTCGGCAGGTATTTCTGCTTTGTGGGGACCATTACACGGTGGTGCTAACCAAGCAGTGATAGAAATGTTAGAAGCGATTAAGGAAGATGGTGGAGATTTTGAGAAGTATTTGGCAAAAGCAAAAGATAAATCAGATCCTTTTCGTTTGATGGGATTCGGACATAGAGTGTATAAGAATTTTGATCCTAGAGCAAAAATTATTAAAGTTGCTGCTGAAGAGGTGTTAGCTGATTTAGGAATTCAAGATCCTGTTTTAGACATTGCAAGAGGTTTGTCTGAAGCGGCTTTAAATGATGAATACTTTAAATCTAGAAACTTGTATCCAAATGTAGATTTCTATTCAGGAATTATTTACAGAGCTTTGGGAATTCCTGTAGAGATGTTTACTGTATTGTTTGCTATGGGACGTTTGCCAGGTTGGATTGCTCAATGGAAAGAAATGAGAGAAAATAAAGAGCCTATCGGTAGACCACGTCAATTGTACGTTGGAGAAACATTAAGGCCTTATGTTTCTATTGATGATAGAAAATAAGAAAGATATTTACTAAAAAAACCGTTATTAAAAAATAGTAACGGTTTTTTTATGTGTAGAAATAATTGGGAACAAAAAAATGCTATCGTTTAAAAAGCGATAGCATTTTTTGTTGAAGTTAAAAGAGATTCTTTTTTAAGCTTCAGTCCTAATTTCGTTATTTAAAATTAAATCAATGTATAGGTTGATTTGTTTTTTTAAGGCTTTACGTTCGTAAATAGCATCTAAAAATCCGTGTTCTAGTAAGAATTCAGATCTTTGGAACCCTTCGGGTAAATCTTTACCTGTAGTGTCTTTTACAACACGAGGTCCTGCAAAGGCAATTAAAGCGTTAGGTTCTGCAATATTAATATCTCCTAACATAGCAAAAGATGCTGTAATTCCCCCAGTTGTAGGGTCTGTACACAAAGAAATATAAGGAACCTTAGCTTCTGATAATTGTGTTAGTTTTGCAGATGTTTTTACCATTTGCATTAATGATAAAGGTGCTTCTTGCATACGAGCTCCTCCAGATTTAGAAATCATTAAAAATGGAATTTTGTTTTCTCTAGCATAGTCAATAGCTCGTGCTATTTTTTCTCCTACCACAGATCCCATAGATCCACCGATATACGCAAAATCCATTGCTGCAATCACCAAAGGTTTTCCATAAGAATTACCTACAGCAGTTCTTACTGCATCTTTTAATTTTGTTTTTTTCTGAGCCGTTTTAATTCTTTCAGGATATGGTTTTGTGTCTTCAAATTGTAAAGGGTCTACGGCACTTAAACTTTCATTTAACTCTGTATAGGTGTCGTCAAATAATATTTCAAAATACTCGTTACTACCAATTCTTACATGATAACCATCTTCTGGACTTACATATAAATTGTCTTTTAATTCATCAGTATCTATAATTTTTCCACTAGGTGTTTTGTACCAAAGACCTTTAGGGACATCTTTTTTTGCTTCTGTAGGGGTTTGAATTCCTTTATCACTTCTTTTAAACCAAGCTGTCATAATTATTCATTTTAATAGTAGGGCAATTTACTAAAAAAAATAGAGAAACTGTAAATAAACAGTTTCTCTATTTTGATATTAGAATGCTTTAAATCTGTATAGATTATAAAGTATTAATATTGTTTAAGTCTTCAAAAGCTTGTTTTAAACGAGCCTTTAAAGTAGCTTCACCTTTACGTAACCAAACTCTTGGGTCGTAGTATTTTTTATTAGGTGCGTCTGCTCCTGAAGGGTTTCCGATTTGAGATTTTAAGAAATCAACGTTTTCTCCGAAATAATCTCTAATTCCTTCCATAAACGCGTATTGTAAATCGGTATCAATATTCATTTTGATAGCTCCATATCCAATAGCTTCTCTAATTTCTTCTACAGAAGATCCAGAACCTCCGTGGAATACAAAATCAATAGGATTGTTTTCTAAACCGTGCTTTTCTTCGATAAACTTTTGAGAGTTATCTAAAATTTTTGGTGTTAATTTAACGTTTCCTGGCTTGTAAACACCGTGTACGTTACCAAAAGCAGCAGCTACAGTAAATCTTGGAGAAACTTGAATTAATTCTTCGTAAGAATAGTTTACTTCTTCTGGTTGCGTGTATAATTTAGACTCATCAACATCAGAATTGTCTACACCATCTTCTTCACCTCCTGTAATACCTAATTCAATTTCTAAAGTCATTCCCATTTTGTCCATGCGCTTTAAGTATTCTTTACAAATAGCGATGTTTTCTTCTAATGGCTCTTCAGATAAGTCAATCATATGAGAAGAGAATAAAGGAGCTCCAGTTTCTGCAAAATGCTTTTCAGAAGCATCTAATAAACCATCAATCCAAGGTAATAATTTTTTAGCAGCGTGGTCTGTATGTAAAATTACAGGTACTCCATAAGCAACAGCTAACTCGTGTACGTGTTTTGCTCCTGCAACAGCTCCAGCGATAGCCGCTTTTTGATCTGTGTTGTCTAATCCTTTTCCAGCGTTAAAAATAGCTCCTCCGTTAGAAAATTGAATAATTACTGGTGAGTTTAATTCTTTAGCAGTTTCTAAAACTGTGTTAATTGTATTATTACCAATTACGTTGACTGCTGGTAATGCAAATTTTTTCGCTTTTGCTAATTTGAAAATCTCTTGAACTGCATCTCCTGTAGCAACTCCTGGTTTAATATTGTAACTCATTTTATAATTAGTTTATTAAATTAATCAAAACAAAAATACTCATTTTTATATGAAACAAGGGGCTGGTTTGTATGATATTATACGAAAACGATATCGTACTAAAAAGGGTAGTTAATACCGATGTTTAAGACAGAATCAGCTAAACGGTAATTAGAAAACCATCTGTTGTTGGTTTGTAAATAAGGTTCGTACGTTTTAAAAGCCAAATCTAAACGGAGTACTAAGAAGTTAAAATCGTAACGTACACCGAAACCAGTACCTACAGCTACATCTTCTAAAGATTCTAAACTGTCAAAAATTTCATCTTCGGTAGCGGTAGCGATGTTAGATAGGTTCCAAATGTTTCCTGCATCTACAAATAAAGCTCCGTGAATGCTGTTAAGAATTTTAAATCTATATTCTAAATTGGTAAGTAATTTTAAGTTTCCTATGTTAAATTCTAAACCAGTATTAGATCTTCCAGGGCCTAATTCATAGGTTTTCCAAGCTCTAATATCATTAGATCCTCCTGCAAAGTAACTGGTAATAAAAGGAATTTCTTTATTTTTTCCTGTAGGAACGGCAATCCCCACAAAAGTTCTAAAGGCTAGAGAGTTATTGGGTGAATTACTCCAAAATTTACGAAAGTCTACGTCGAGTTTTACAAACTGAGAAATAGGAATGTCGTTAAATATTTTTTGACCGTTACGTTCGTTTAAAAAGAAAGTGTTGTAATTACCCGAAGAACTTGCTTTAATTCTAAAATGATTGTATTTAGTATCACTTAAACCTCTACGGCTATTGTGTTCAAAACTATAGCTAAAAGAAGGGATAATGTTGTTACTTGTAATAATGTTTTCTCTGTTTTCTATATTTTTTAACGTAGTAAACTCTTCTGGATTGGTGTTTTCAAAACTGTTAGCGATATTTCTAATAAAACTACTTGCATTTTGTGCGGTTAAATTAAAAGTAGGGTCTACTAGAGGTTGTATGTTTCTGATTTGATTGAACTCAGAGTTGTAAATAGTATAGTAGGATTCAGGATTTAAATTGTTTACAAATTGTAAATTAATTAACTCAATAACATGACTGTTTTTTGAGGATGATTTCCATTTATAATTTATAATTCCATTTAAGTTTTGTTTATCTAAACCAATGTTTCTTTGGAAACTTGTACCAATGGTGATTTTAGTTTTAGGAGTTGTTTTTCTAGGTAAAATATTGGTTAAAAAAGGAAAGATAAATTTTGGGAATTCTAAAGAAACATCAATTCCTAATTCATGAGCGTTAAATTCACTTCTATCGTCTCCAGAAAGATTGGTTGCTGTATCAAAAATACTTCCTTGTACGGAAAGTTTAAATATTTCTGCCCCTTTAAATAAATTTCTATTGATAAAACTAAATCCGCCAGAAATCCCCAGTTGTTTAATGTTAGAATGTACCAATTCTGTATTAACACCAATTCCGTATTTTTTTAAAGGTGTTAAAACAATATCAGTACTTAGTCTATTATTAGGTAATTCTTGCTGATTGATTTTAATAGATTTAAAATTGTTTAACGATCGTAAATGATTTCTTGTCAATTCTACCTTTTCATCACTATAAGCGGTGTTGGGTTCAATAAAAATAGATTTGGCAATTGTTTTGGGTCTGTATTTTAGTTTTGAATGTGCAAAAAACGTAAGTTCATGGTGTGTTTTAGAAACATTGTATTTTTTATTTCTTTCCGTATAGCTATAATCTGTATGTACATTTACGTTGTTAATGGTATACTTTTGTAAAGGCTCCTCAGCTTTATCTTTACCACGTATTTGCTTTGGATTTTCAACAACTAGTTTTACAGGAGTAATGTGGTTTTTTGCTAAAGTGTCTATTTCTCTAAAACTAACCAATCCTTCGTTAAATTTATAAAACCCGTTGTTTCTTAATAGGTAACTTATTTTAGAAACTGTTTTTTTAAAATTGTTTAAATTGTATTGTTGTCCCGTTCTTAAAGGAAATGTATGTTTGTGTTTTTGTAGTAAACTATCTACACTTTTAGAGGCGATATTGTAATTGATATCTCCAATATAAAAAGGTTTGTGTTTGGTAATATTGTAGGTTACAGTTGCTTTTTTAATATCGTTTAATACGTTAATTTTTGTGATAGCATTAAAATAACCTTTGTTAAAGTATAGTGTTCTTAAGTTTGCGGCACTTTTTTGAGTTTTTTTAGTATCTATAATTACAGGAGCCTCTCCTTTTGTTAAAAGCCAATTGTTAATGCTTTGTTTTTTGCTTAAAATAGTTAGAGATTGTTTTTTAGAAAGTATTTTGTCTAAAAATGAATTTCTA
>CALHCC010000090.1 GCA_937930675.1 uncultured Flavobacteriaceae bacterium | reverse complement strand
ACACTTACTTCTGTAGTAGCGTATCCTAATCCAGCATTGAGAACTGCACTTGGTCACGAAGTTGTTACCATTGTATCTAAAGACGGAAATGGAATTCCGATAGACACGAATGTGAAGATTTTAGATGTTTCGGGTAAATTGGTTTTTGAAACGAATGTTTTAAATGATGGATCTTCTATTGGAGGAAAAATTGAATGGGACAAAAGAAATTTAAGAGGAAACTTAGTAACTTCAGGAATTTACATTGTTCTTTTATCTAGTCCTGATGGTACAGAAAACACCACCACTAAAATAGCCATTGTTAATTAATGCAGGTACTTACCAAAGCTATTGTAATTAGTGCTATAAAGTACGGAGATAACGGTTTAATTGCAACGTGTTATACCTTAGAAGAAGGAGTAAAGTCTTATTTGTTACAAGGTATTCTAAAAAAGAAAAAAGGGAAAGTACAAAAATCTCAGTTTTTACCCTTAAGTATTTTACAAATCAATGCTTCACACAATCATAAAGGACATTTAAATCGTATTTCAGAAGCTCGTGTTTTACATCCTTTTCAGTCTTTGCATGTAGATTTTGTAAAACAGTCTATTGTGTTTTTTTTATCGGAGTTTTTAGCTGCTGTTTTAAAAGAAGAAGAAGGGGAGAATGCTATTTTATTTGAATTCTTAGAAAATGCTATTTTGTGGTTAGATAGTCACGATGCTGTAGGGAATTTTCATTTAAAATTTTTATTAGAGCTTACCAAGTTTTTAGGTTTTTATCCAGATGGAAATCATCAACATAAAGGTTATTACTTTAATTTAGCAGAAGGAAAGTATGTGCTTAACAACGACTACAATACACTGCAAGGAGAAGAATTAATACTGTTTAATACACTATTAGGCATAAAATTTGATAATTTAAATGAAATGCTTTTAACCAAGAGTCAAAGAGCAAAAATTATAGAAATTATTTTAAAGTATTACCAACTTCATATGTCTTCTTTTAAAAGACCCAATTCATTAGAAGTTTTGTCAAAAGTATTAGCGTAGTGATTCGATTTTGTTTCGTTTTCTTTTTTATACCGTTGTCATTTTTTTCGCAAACGATTAAGGTGATAGATGCATATACACAAAAAGAAATAGAAAACGTAATCGTTAAAAATACACAAACTCAAAAAACCTATCGTACCAATAAAAAAGGGACGTTTATAATTTCACAAAAAGAGAAAAAAGGTTTTTTTGAATTTAAAATAAAAAATTACAATCTAAAAAAAGTTTTAGGAAGGCAATTAAAGCATACGGTTGTCTTAGAACCTCATCATCAAGGTTTAGAAAGTGTGGTACTTTCGGTTTCTAGAGCTGCGGAGAAAAAGCAAACCATTCCAGAACAAATAGAGATTATTACAAGGAAAAATAGAGAATACATATCTCCACAAACCTCTGCAGATTTATTGGCAAATGTACCTGGAGTTCGTGTTCAAAAATCTCAATTAGGAGGAGGATCTCCTGTAATTAGAGGTTTGGAGGCAAATAGAGTATTGTTAGTGGTAGACGGAGTTCGATTAAACAACGCTATTTACAGAACGGGGCATTTACAAAACTCTATCACAGTAAGCCCTTTTGCGTTGGAGCGAACAGAAGTTGTTTTTGGTCCTGCTTCTGTTACCTATGGTTCCGATGCTTTGGGAGGAGTCATACACTATTATACCAAAAAACTAAACTATAGTAACCATCTTGTTTTTAAGAACGATTTGTTTTACAGACATAGTACCGCTAATAATGAGCAAAGTGTTAGTTTTAACAATTATACATCTCATAAAAAATGGGCTTCTTTTACAAATATATCGTATAGTTCTTTTGATGATTTACGTGCAGGTAAAAACAGAAAACACAGTTATAAAGATTGGGGAAAGGTATTTAGATACTCTAAAAATAGTAAAAGCCGTTTTTTTGAAGGTAGTTCTGAAAATAACAATCCAAACGTTCAAAAAAATACAGGCTACAATCAATTAGATGTCCTTCAGAAGTTCATGTTTCCAATTTCGAATACTATTAATTGGGTGTTGAATGGGCAATTTAGCACCTCTAGTGACATTCCTAATTTTGGAAAGTTGAACGACGAAAAAAATGGGGTTTTAAAATTTGCAGAATGGAGGTATGGACCTCAACACAGAGTATTAGTTTCTAGTCAACTAAAATTTAGAGATCATCCTATTTCTTTGTTAGAAAATGGAGCTTTAACATTTGCCTACCAAAACGTAAAAGAGTCTAGAATTAACAGACAATTTAAGTCTTTAGATAGAGTTACTAGAAAAGAAAACGTAGATGTTTTTTCTTTGAATAGCGATTTTTATAAAGCATTAACCAAACGCGGAAATAGAAAACTGTACTATGGTTTTGAGTTGGTTCATAATATTGTAGATTCTAAAGCAAAAGGAGAAACTTTGGATGTGCAAGGAAATGACGTAATAGGAGTACGTAGTTTTTTTAATCCAAATACACGTTATCCAGACGGAGGCAGTACCTATACCAGTGGAGCATTGTATAGTTCTTATAGGCAAAAATTAAATCGTAAAAACACCTTAAATATTGGAGTGCGGTTTACAAGTACTATTTTAAATGCTAAATGGAATGTAAACACAAGTGTACCCATTCCTAATAACGAAATTACATTGAATAACAGTGCCATTACAGGTTCTCTAGGATATATTTGTAGACCTAATCAGTACCATAAAATAAGTGTAGTATTGTCCAAAGGATTCCGATCTCCTAATGTAGATGATATAGGGAAAATTAGATCTAAATCAGGTAGAATAACAGTTCCTAATACCAGTCTAGAACCAGAAGATTTGTACAGTGCAGAAGTAGGTTACCGTATTTTATCTAAAAACAATAAATTAAAATTGAATGTAAATGCCTATTACACACTTTTAGACAATTACATTGCTAGAGCTCCCTCTAACGAATTTGGAACTGAAATTACACATGATGGAGATCTGTTTTTGGATGAGAATATTTTGGCAAACACCAATCAAAATCAAGCTTATATTTACGGAGGAGTTGTTGGGGTTGATTGGAGTATTTTAAAGTATTTAAAAACAAATGCAAGTATTACGTATACCAAGGGAGCTACGTATCAAGACAATCAGCCTTTGTCGTCTATTCCGCCAACATTTGGAAACATAGCTACAGGAATTTTTAAAAAACGATACAATGTGGCTTTAGAGTATCGTTTTTCGTTTGCTAAAAAATTAGAAGATTATAATATCGTTGAGGGAATTGACAATTTAGATGAAACCCCAAATAATAACGGAACTCCTGCTTGGTCTGTATTTAATTTTAATTCAAATTATTACGTTACAGATCACTTTAGAGTACAATTACAATTGCAAAATATTTTAGATGCTCATTACAAAGAATTTAGTTCCTCGTTAAGTGCACCCGGAAGAAATTTTGTAGCTTCTTTAGCATATTCGTTTTAAAAAAAGGGACGATCCGATAGGTTTGTTTACTTTTGTGGCAACATGAAATATACGTTAGGAAAACATCAAAAATTAAAAAGCAGAAAAAAAATATCTCAATTATTTGTAGAGGGAAATTCTGTAAAAAGTTTTCCTATAAAAATGATTTACTTACCCGATGCGGAGCTTACAGAAAATAAAGTAGCATTTTCTGTACCTAAAAGAAACTTTAAACTAGCCGTTCATCGTAACAAAGTAAAAAGACTACTTAGAGAGTCTTACCGATTAAATCAATTAGATTTTTTTAAAGACCACCAACAATGTTACAATATTATGTTCATTTACATGCGTAATACCTTGCCTAAGTACGATGAGGTTGATACGAGTTTAAAAAAACTATTTATAAAATTTAATTCTTTGTTGTAAACAACAGATTTTGATAAGTTTTCTTATATTTCATAACTATGGAGTATCAAGAAAAAAAGTTAGCACAAAAATCTAAGAGAGCTATAGAAACCATGCACATTACCATGTTGCATTTGTTTAACAGAGGTTATTACAAACCTATGGGGCTTTCTGGAACCTCTTTAAGAAGTGTTTTGTTAGAATTGCAGCCAGAAATATATGGTTCTATTGGCAATTCTAAAAAGTTTGAACTTTCAGGCTTACTGTATGTATTAGACCGATTACCTAAAGGGTTTGAAAAATGTACGTACATCAATTTAACGGCTGTAGAAGGTTTAAACGAAGCTCATTTTAATAAAATAGTACCCCCTAAAAGACGTAGAAATTGTTACAGAATAGATAACGATCAGATGAATATTGAGATTACCAGAGGTAGATCTGATATTTACGATGTATTAACACATTTAACTTTTGTCTATTTAGAATCTCACAAGCTATTAAATAGAATGTTTGTGGGATTTAAAAACGAAATTTCTCATGAGTGGGAAACTTTGGAACGATGGGTGTTGAGTGAATCTGAAATAGACATCCAAAATAGAGACATGTTGTTTGTTTATTTATCAAATCTTTTAGGAAGAAGTTTTGATGAGGTTAGAGAGGTCTATCTGAAATTGTCTACAGAAGATGACCCTGATTATTTTTTCCATATTATTTACTGGTTAGGAAACTTAGCGATTAAAGAAAAGTTAGAAACACAATATCGATTGATACGATTTAGTGATACTTTAATAGATCAGGTAGGGAAACATGTTTACGGAAATATTTGGGCAAAAAACATCAAACACGTTTTAAAAACTAAAAAACTATTAGATAAACCTATCCATATTATAAGTGCTAACATGCATTCTGTATTAAATGTGTTGTATGCAAAAACAGCACTTAACAAAACAGATGTACACGATTTTTCTTTGTACAAAGCGTTAAGTTTAGATAAAAACAAAAAACTAAGAAAACAAGTACTAGCGTATGCAGTAGAAAATGGTCTAACGGAAGTAAACGATTTTTCTGGAGCCAATATTAATGTACAAATTATAGATACTTCAAAAATAACCCATGTTAAAAGTAACGGTGTTATTGTGGTGATGGATTATGCGTTTGGAGAACAAGCTTACGAGAGTATGGATGAACTCTTAAAACCTTATGAAGGAAACAAATTAAATGTACAATCTATCTCTATTATGGGAAAAGCAGGAATTTTATGTGGAGATAAAGGAGCAATCATGATTCCATCTGCTCATATTTCTGAAGGAACTGCGGATAATTATTTTTTTAAGAACGAATTGCATAAAAACGATTTTAAAAACATAAATTTAGACGTTTATACAGGAAATATGATTACAGTACTTGGTACATCATTGCAAAACAAGTTTATCCTTAATTACTTTAAAACCACTAGTTGGAATGCAATTGGGTTGGAAATGGAAGGAGCACACTACCAAAAAGCAATTCAAATTGCCTCAAAAATAAGAAATCATATTGATGAGCATGTCAAAGTACGTTATGCTTACTATGCTTCGGACAATCCGTTACATTCAGGAAGTACCTTAGCCTCTGGAGGTTTAGGAATGAAAGGAGTTGTACCTACTTATGCTATTACAGAGATTATTGTCAATCAAATAGCAGCAGAGTAATTGATATGTTAAAACGTTTTTTTGATATTGTATTTTCTATAACTGTTGTGTTATTATGTTTAACATGGTTAGTTCCTATAATTTGTTTGCTAATTTTTATAACCACAGGAGAAAAGCCCTTTTTCTTTCAAAAAAGAGTGGGTAAAAAGGGGGTAAAATTTAGTATTTATAAGTTTAGGACGATGAAAGGAGTTCCTCCTGTAAACGATCCTTTGTTATCTGCAGAAGAAACGATTAGAATTACTCAATTAGGAAAAATATTAAGAAAGTATAGAATTGATGAATTTCCTCAGTTTTTTAATGTGCTAAAGGGAGATATGAGTATTGTAGGCCCAAGGCCAGAAAGGCAACAGTTTTTAGATAACATTATGAAAGAAATTCCTAATTATAAAGAACTACAATGTTTAAAACCAGGAATTACTTCTTTAGGTCAAATTAGGTTTGGATATGCGGATACCTTTGCTCAAATGAAAATTAGAGCCAGATACGATTTAGTTTATTTAGATAACCTATCTTTGTGGACGGATATTAAAATCATACTACTCACCATTTTGGTGGTTATTAAAGGTAAAGGAAAATAAACAACATGAACATTCTTATTTTAGGTTCTGGAGGTAGAGAACACGCATTCGCAAAAAAATTAGTAGCAAGTAAAAAATTATCAAAATTATTTTTAGCACCAGGAAATGCAGGTACTGCTAAAATTGCTACAAATTTAGAAATAGACCCTACAGATTTTGTTGCGGTTAAAAAAGCAGTGTTAGAACATCAAATAGAAATGGTTGTGGTAGGTCCAGAAGCTCCTTTGGTAGCAGGTGTTCACGATTTTTTCTTGGCAGATGCAGCTTTAAAAAACATTCCAGTGATTGGTCCTAAAAAGGATGGAGCAGAACTAGAAGGTTCTAAAGAATTTTCTAAAAAATTTATGTTTAAGCATGGAGTTCCAACAGCTAAATACGAGGCTTTTACCAAAGAAACCGTAGCACAAGGACAAGCATTTTTAGAAACATTAAAACCACCCTTTGTATTAAAGGCAGATGGGTTGGCTGCAGGTAAAGGAGTGTTAATTATTGATCATTTAGAAGAAGCAAAAGCAGAGTTGGCAGATATGTTAACTAATGAAAAATTTGGAGCTGCATCTTCTAAAGTAGTTATTGAAGAGTATTTGGATGGAATAGAATTGTCTGTATTTGTGTTAACAGATGGTAAAGATTATAAAATATTACCTTCTGCTAAAGATTATAAAAGAATTGGAGAAGGGGACACAGGTTTAAATACAGGGGGTATGGGAGCTATTTCTCCAGTGCCTTTTGCAGATAAAGCCTTTTTAGATAAGGTAGAAGAACGCGTTGTAAAACCTACGGTAAATGGCTTGCAAAAAGACGGAATAGATTATAGAGGGTTTATTTTTATAGGTTTGATGAATATTGATGGAGAACCTTTTGTAATAGAGTATAACGTGCGTATGGGAGATCCTGAAACAGAAGCTGTTTTGCCACGTATTACTTCTGATTTGTTAGATTTATTTGAAGGTGTAGGAAATCAAACATTAGCCTCTAAATCGTATGAAGTAGATCCTAGAACAGCCACTACAGTAGTAGTGGTGTCTGGTGGATATCCGGAAGCGTATGAAAAAGGAAAAATAATTAAAGGCTTAGAAAACGAATCGGATTCTATTATTTACCATGCTGGAACCACTCTTAAAGATGATGAGGTAACGACAGTTGGGGGACGTGTACTGGCGGTAACTTCTTTTGGAGATGATATTGCTAGTGCTTTAGAAAAATCGTACAAAACGATAGATAAAATAACTTTTGATAAAATGAATTATAGAAAAGATATTGGTTTTGATTTGTTATAGCGTATTAAGATGTTTACAAATATTTCAAAAAGAGAGCTTACTATTTTAATTTAGTAAGCTCTCTTTTTTTATACCTATAAAATTATTTTATGGGTATAAATGTGACTATTTAAGGAATAAAGTGTCATAAGTATAGATCATATAAATAAAAAAATTAATTTAATAACAAATATCATTTTTATTTAGTTAATATTTTGTTAACATAAAATTAACATTATATTTGTTTTTGTAAACAGTCAAATAAAAAATCATGAAAAAAATACTTTTAGTAATTACCTTAATGGTTGCATCTTTTAGTAATGCACAAAATTTAACAGCCCAACAATTTATAGACGTAGCGGGTAAACAAAGAATGCTATCTCAAAAAATAGCAAAGAACTTTTTAATTATGGCCTATGCAGAATGGGATAATAATTTTAACCTACCTTCAAAAGTAAAAGTTGATTACAAAGTAGGAATCTCTGTTTTTAAAAGAAATTTAGAAATGTTAAGTAACAATACAGACATTAATAAAACATTGTTAAGCCTGTTAAAAGAAGAAAGAGAGTCTTGGGAAACGTTAGAGAAAGCGTTAAACAAGGAAAAAATAGCTAAAAATGTAAATGAATGTGTTGCTTTAGCAAACGATTTGTTGTTAAAATCGAACAACGTAGTAGTAGAGGCAGAAAAAAAATTAGCGGGCTCTGGAGATGTAAATTTATTAAAATTGATTAACAAATCTGGTAAACAACGTATGTTAAGTCAACGTTTGTGTTTGTTTTTTATGAATCATAAAATTCAAAACTTTTTACCTAAAAAAGAAAAAGGGAAGCTGTATGATATAGAATCGGTTTTTAACAAAATGGATACAGATATTGGAGATTTGTTAGTATCTCCTTATAACAACGAGGCTGCTACCAACGAAAAAATTGGAGAAGTATCTGTTGAATTTGACAATTTAAAAGATAAAAAAGAAGTGTTTGTAAACGGACATTTAGAAATTGAGGAAGTGTTTGAGGTAACGAATAATTTAACTAAGTTGTTTAACGACTTAACGTTTGCGTATACCAAAGTAAAATAAATAGCATTCTATTTTTTGTGAAAGGCTTTACTCAATTAAACGAGTAAAGCCTTTTTTAATTTTTGTATAAATCTATGTTAATTTTTGAGGTCTGTTTTTTAACGATAACATCATTTTAACTTTTCTGACTTTTCACAGGAATTAAGCAATTTGCAGGTCTAAATTAACTATAAAATGAAATATTACTTTACCCTATTATTAACACTTTTTTTAGCGAATGTACAAGCTGCTAGAGTAACTCCGGCTCAGTTTGTAGAAATAGCTTCAAAACAAAGTGTATTGTCTCAAAAAATTGCTAAAGATTATGCGTTGCTTACTTATGATGCAGTTGCGTATCAAAAATCGTTGTTAGATTTAAAAATTTCTATTTCTTATTTTAATAGAAATTTGGCAATTTTAAAAAAGTATGCTGTTGGCCATGAAAAGTTAGCGGCTGCTGTTGAAGTGCAACAAACTTCTTGGAAAGCCTATACGGAGGCTTTTCAAGAAGAAAAAACACCTGAAAATGTAGTTAAGGTTTTAAAATTATCAGAAGTGGTTTTTAAAGCATCCGATTACGTGTTGGCTATTGGTGCGAAAGAGTATCGTAAAACGATTAGTAATGTAGAGCAAGGTAGCTTAATAAGTGTAATTAGTACTCAAAGTGCCTTGTCTCAAAGAGCTTGTTTGTTGTTTGTGAATCAAAAAATGAAAGACAAAGTAGCTAAAAAAGATAGACTAGATAATGAGAGTTTACTTCAGACTTTTTCTCAAATGGATGAGTCTCTAGATTTTATTATTTCCTCTTCTTTACACGATAAAGCCGATACCGAATTGATTGTAGGAGAAACCTCTGTAGTATTCGATCGTTTAAAAAACGCTAAAAAAGATTTTGCTGAAGGAAAACTAGAAGTAAAAGATGTGGTTGGAGCAACAGAGTCGTTATCTAAGTTGTATGATAAATTACGATATGCGTACATTCATTTAAATTAACCATTTGCATTTTCTAAAAAACCAAGTCTTATTGCTTAAAGTAATAAGGCTTTTGTATTTTAGATACTTTAATAAAAGTAAATTGTAGCATTGTCATTTCAAGTGATTTTCGATAGAAAATAGTATTGAGAAAGGCTATTTTAAGATAAAAACAGAGTTTTCTAATAAGTTATCAGTGTTTGATGATAAGGTCATCTGTCTAAATGCACTGTATAAATTAAACCATACGGGTCTTGGAATTAAAAACTAAAAATAAAGTAATTATTGCTCCACTAAATTGGGGATGGGGGCATGTTACTAGGTGTATTCCTATTGTTAAAGAAATACAACGTTTAAATTTAGTTCCTGTAGTAGCTTGTGATGGAGATGCTTTGTTATTGTTTAAAAAAGAGTTTCCTGCTATAGAAACCATTTTATTACCTACTTACGGAATTAAGTATTTCTCCAATTTTACATTAAGTATGGTGTTTAGTATTCCATCTACCTTAAAAGGAATGTATAAAGAATACCAACAAATAAATGCATACGTTAAAACACATCCGCAAGAAATATTAGGACTGATATCTGATAACAGGTTAGGAGTGTATGTGAAAGGACTTCCATCGGTATACATCACACATCAATTAAACATACAAGCAGGAGTGTTTTCTGCATGGATTAATAAATTTCATCATTATTTTATTAACAAACACACAGCATGTTGGATTCCCGATGAGCCTGATAGTGTTTTTACAGGAACATTGTCTAAGCATCAAAACATCCGTGCTAGGTATATTGGAATTTTATCAAGATTTAAAAAGAAAGAAGTCCTTAAAAAATACAATTTGTTAGTGTTGCTTTCTGGAATAGAAGGTCAACGTAAAAAGTTAGAGAACCTATTGTTAAAAGAGTTAGAACATTACAAAGGTAAGGTGTTGTTTGTAAGAGGTAGTTTTAAAAAAAGAAAACAAGAGACAGTTACAAGCGATAATATAGAAATAGTAGATTACTTAACTTCAGAAGCTCTAGAAATGGCTTTGTTGACTTCTGAAAGGGTTATTTGCAGATCGGGTTACAGTACGGTGATGGATTTGGTGAAATTAGACAAACCTGCTCTTTTAATTCCCACGCCAGGACAAACAGAACAAGAATACTTAGCAACGTATTTACATCAAAAAAATAGGTTTTATGCTTGTCACCAAAAAGACGTAACACTAAATAAGATGGAACAAAAAAAAGATGTTGAGGGTTTGTGTTATAAAACCAATCAACATCTTTTAAGACAAGCGTTGCTTTCTTTTTTTAAGGACACTGTCTCATAATTTGTGTAAGTTCTAGAAATAGGGTTTAGCTTTTTTATAGCTGAATCCTATTTTCAAATATAGCTAAAAACTGGTTTAGTATTACTCCCCAATTTCTGATCGGCATCGTCCATTTTTTAGTAGATT
>CALHCC010000089.1 GCA_937930675.1 uncultured Flavobacteriaceae bacterium | reverse complement strand
ATAGAAAATAATCTTTAAAAGGAAAGAAAAAAATATAAAGATATAGTGTAAATAACCAAAATAAAATAAAGTAATCTAATTTAATTTCTCGTATTTTATTTAAAAACAAAAACAAACTTATAATTATATAAAACTTTAATTCATAAAAAAGTGACCAGTAGACTCCATCAACGTATTTAACACCAAAAAAACCATTAAACATTGTAATATTCCAAATAAACTCATCAATTGTAACTTGAAATCTATCACTATTAAAATAAATTGTAGCTAAAAAAGTGAGTAATAAACATATCCAATAAATTGGATATAATCTTATGAATCTAGATTTAACAAATCTTAAAACATTCATATGTTTTATAGATAAGGTAATAACAAAACCGCTTATCATAAAAAAAAGATCTACTCCTAAGTATCCATATTTAAAAACAGTACCTAACTTATCAAAATTAACAATATTCATATTATCAGCTGCATAACCTCTAAAGGTATAATGATACATGACTACGAAAAATGCAGCAACAAATCGAAAAAAATCTATCTGATAGAATCTATGAACTTTACTCAAAATAATTCAGTGTCTTATATCCTCCTTTTTTCAAAAAATGGTCTTTTTTCATGAGAGTAACGTCAGACTCCATCATATCTTTTACTAAAGCATTTAAATCGTATTCAGGAATCCATCCCAATTTTTCTTTTGCTTTTGTTGGGTCTCCAATTAGTAAATCCACCTCAGTTGGACGGAAATAGGATGGATCTATAGACAATATTTCTTTTCCTGTTTCTAATTGATAGTCTTTATTGTTACATGCTTTAACATATGCTTTTTCATCAACACCTTCTCCTTTAAACTCTAACTCTATTCCAACTTCACTAAAAGCCATTCGAACAAAATCTCTAACGGTTGTTGTAACACCTGTAGCAATCACCCAATCTTCTGGTTTATCAGCTTGTAAAATCATCCACATCATACGAACATAATCTTTTGCATGTCCCCAATCACGTTTTGCCTCAAGATTACCTAAATATACTTTATCTTGGAGTCCTAAAGCTATTTTCGCTACTGCTCTTGTGATCTTTCTTGTTACAAAAGTTTCCCCTCTTCTAGGTGACTCATGGTTAAATAAAATTCCATTACAAGCATACATATCATAAGCTTCTCTATAATTCTTCGTAATCCAAAATCCATAAATTTTAGCTACTCCATAAGGAGAACGTGGATAAAACGGAGAGTTTTCGTCGTAAAAACCTCTTTCATTTTTATTTTCTGGCAAACCTCCATACAATTCAGAAGTAGATGCTTGATATATTCTAGTTTTCTTTTCTAAACCTAAAATACGTACAGCTTCTAAAATTCTTAACGTACCCAATCCATCTACATTTCCAACATATTCAGGAGAATCAAAAGAGACTTTTACATGAGACATGGCTCCTAAATTATATATCTCATCGGGCTGACATTCTTGAATGATACGGGTTAAATTCATAGAATCCGTTAAATCTCCATAATGCAACTTTAATCGTTGATTTGGATCATGTGGATCTTGATACAAATGATCTATTCTATCGGTATTAAATAAAGAAGATCTCCTTTTAATCCCATGTACTTCATATCCTTTTTCTAATAATAATTCCGCTAAATAAGATCCGTCTTGACCTGTAATTCCTGTGATTAATGCTACTTTCATCGCTATATCTGTATATACCTTAATTATAGGTTTTATAGTTTTACTTCTTTAAATTTTCCTATATTATTTAAAAACCAATTATAGGTTTTCACTATCCCCTCTTCTAACTCTATTTTATGTTTCCAACCTAATTGATGCATTTTACTTATATCCATCAACTTTCTAGGTGTTCCATCAGGCTTCGCTGAATCCCATATAATTTGCCCTGTATGTCCTACTGTTTTTTGAATAATTCCTGCTAGCTCTTTTATCGTTAAATCAATACCTGTTCCTACATTATATAAATAGTCTGGAAGTTCATTCTCTAAAGCAAAAATAACCGATGCTGCCATATCATCTACAAATAAAAATTCTCTCATTGGTGTACCGCTTCCCCAAAGCGTTACATCACTATGATTATTTTCTTTTGCTTCATGAAATTTACGAATCATTGCGGGTAATACATGAGACGTTTTTAAATCAAAATTATCATGTGTACCGTATAAATTGGTTGGCATTAAACTCACAAAATCTTTATCAAACTGTTTTCTTATTGCCTGACATGCTTTTACTCCTGTAATTTTAGCCAAAGCATACCATTCATTTGTAGGCTCTAAAGAATCTGTTAACAAATAATCTTCTTTTAATGGCTGAGGAGCCATTTTAGGATAAATACAAGAACTCCCTAAAAAAATAAATTTTTGAACATTATGCTTTAAAGACTCGTTAATTAAATTATTCTGAATCTGCATGTTTTCCATCAAAAACTGATATGGATAATCATTATTCGCCAAAATACCTCCTACTCTTGCAGCTGCATCAATTACAACTTTTGGTTTTTCGGTTTCAAAAAAATTTGTAATTGCAACGGAATCTCTTAAATCTAATTCCTTACTAGATTTACCGATCACATTTGTATATCCTTTTTGTTTTAAAACTCTACAAATAGCACTACCAACCATACCGTTATGCCCTGCTACATATATTTTACAATTCTTATCCATTTCTACTTAATATAAACTTCTAATAACTCCATTTGTTCTGATTCTATTATCATCTCTTTAACCATTGCAGGGATTAAAACAGTTTCTCCTGTTTTAATGATTTCAATAGTATTATTGACTTTAATTTTTCCACTACCTGATACACACATATAAACAAAAAAAGAATCTGCATTAGTGCAGTCTTTTCTAAGACTTCCAACTACAGGAATATAATTCGTGGTAAAATACTCACAAGAAGCTAGTAAATTTGCTTCATTTTTATTTTTAGTATAACTGCATTTATTTTGTTTAGGAGCTTTGTAATCAATTGCATCTACAGCTAAATTTGTATGCAATTCTCTTTCATTTCCTTTATCATCTACTCGATCCCAATCGTAAATTCGATACGTGATATCTGATGTCTGTTGAATTTCTGCAATTAAACAACCTGCTCCAATAGCGTGCACTAAACCTTCTTTAATAAAATACGAATCTCCTTTGGTAACTTTCTCAAAATTTAGATACTCTAATATCTTTTTTTCTTCTAATGCCTTTACATAAGTA
>CALHCC010000088.1 GCA_937930675.1 uncultured Flavobacteriaceae bacterium | reverse complement strand
ATATTAATTATGGTTTTATCCAGATATGCCTAGTTTAATTTTAAGCTATGTAAGTAAAAAAAGGTCTGGAAGTAACCACTTCCAGACCTTTTTTTACTTAGCCCTAAAATAAATAGAAATATGAGTGTTACTAATTTATTTAGAGCCTCTTAATTTTAAATAATATGGAATGAAATATGCAATATCATCTCGACTTTTTCTAAAGTAAATGAATGAAACAATCTTTGATTTTTTTAAAAGAACATATGCTTCCACTTTACCACTAGCAAAAACAACATAAGTGTCTTTCCAGTATTTTTTTTCAAAATTCCATTTATCTATTGACTTGTATTTTTTATAATTTTCAACACTGAAAATAATCTTATCGTCTGCTAGCAAATGTTTTCTTTCTGATTTTAAAACAGATAAATGGTTCTGAAATCTTTTGCTTTCTTCGGTTTTAGAAAGCTTTTTTAAATTTTTTCTATATCTATAATTATCAGAAACCTTGCTAAGACTTTGTTCCTTTAAGAAAACATCCTCAAAAAATGTTTTAACGATTGTTTTTGGCTTATTTGTTTGAGCAAGCAAAAAGTTAATATTAGATAGAAAAATACATGTAAAGATTATATGTGCTGTTTTAAGATTCATATTAATAAATTTTAGCAACCACCTTTTCCTGCGGGTGCGTTACCTCCTGTAGTATTGCGAGTTGTGAACCCTCCAGATAAAATTCTAAGATCTTCGCCTAGGTCAGCAGGGTTTCTCCCTCTAAATGAAAATATAACATTTTTATAAGTTCCTGTTGTAGATGGTATATTCAATCTAGCTAACCTGCCTATTTCTATGGCGAAATCAGCACAGTTATAGTTATTTAAATCATAGGAAGCAGGGAAATTTTCTATTCTGTCTAATATTTGAACTAAAGTACTAGCTATAACTGTTGTTGATACGCTAACATGAAAAAGAGAACCACTGTTATCATGAATTTCAGCCTTTTGAGTTCCTCCAACTAAGGTTGAGAATGCACTATTGGGGTAAAAACCTAAAGTTCTTATTATTCCATCTTGTTCTATTCCTATAAATGCATGACCTATTTTTGCTGTTATATCTCTAGATTTAGGTATAGGCTGCTCTACATAAATAGTGATTTTAGCAGGTTTGGAGGTGTCGAAACATTTCAACTCTGTTTTGGGTTTGATTTTTGGAGTGCCAGAATCTTCAAAATAAAAAGGTCTCTCGTTTTCATTTAGTCCTGCAACTCCACATGCGCAGTTAGTTCCATCTGAAAGAGTTTTGGAATTTGTATTCAGGTTTTTAGATGCTGCGCATAAAGAAGAACATTCGCTGCAATTTCTATTACTCACATCATACATTTGGTCGTCACAATCTGGTCCTAGCGTTGTTGTTTTCCAATAGCGCTGGTAGTTATATCCAAAGATTTTTGGAGCAAATCCAGACTCATAAGTTTCGGAATGGAATCCATCACCATCAAAATCATAATACCAAGTTCTTAGTTGTCCGTTTAAAATAGTTCCTCCACCATCAGAAGGACCATCTATTAGTGGTTGTCTTGTCCAGCCCTGACAACTATCAGGTCCTACTCCTCCTACAATAGCGTCACCCTTTAATCTCAGATCGACAGTTTCTTCGAAAAATAAATATTTGACATATGCTACGTTGTAATATCTATAGGGCATCTCTAAAAACTAGTATTTCTACTTTACTTCTAATTTGTATGTTTTTTTGACTTATAATTTTCTGAGATTATGCTTTCATATGTCTATATTTCTAAAGTTTTAGCTATTTTTTTTAGAATTAAACGCACGTTCCCTTAATTTTAATGAGTAAGTTGAATTTTGCGAAACATATTATAGGTCAAATTCATTAGTCCGATCATTGACTCTGCTCTTTTAATACCCACTTTTCTAAAAAACATACTACCCATTGAATTTTCCATAAATCCAAATACGTGTTCTACTCGAACTCGTGTTTTTGATTTTTCTTTGTTTTTAGATTTTTGCTGAGCAGTCAAGGGTTTATTACGATAACCTTTTTCATGTATTCTATTAATGACTTGATTGTTTATCAAAACCTCTTCTTGTCCAACATAAGCCCCATCAGCATAGAGTTCTTGTGATTTATCTTTTTCGCTAAGTAATTCATCTATAGTTTGAGAATCGTGAACACTAGCATCAGTGACTACATAAGTGTCAATTAGTTTGCTTTTGGAATCAACTTTTGCATGGTTTTTATAGCCATAATAGTCCTGAAAGTTCTTCTTTGTCCATCTAGCATCTATATCTTTTTGCCTTTTTTTATTAGGATGATCTTTCCATAATTCTTTGCCTTCTCCCGATTTTATACGCTTATTATCATTCCTATTATTGCGTTGACGAGGTGCTTCAACAAAACTTGCATCTATTATTTTACCTTCGTTAACTACTAACCCTAAATGTTCTAGCTCTTTGGTAAAGAGTTCGAAAAGTTGTTTCGCCAAACCTAAATCCGAGATACGCTCTGCAAAATTCCAAATCGTTTTACTATCAGGAATATCATCTGAAATGGTTAAGCCTAAAAAACGCATAAAGCTCATGCGATCATTTATTTGATATTCAGTTTGATCGTCTGAAAGATTGTAATATCGTTGTAAAATTAAAATCTTAAACATCAATACATAATCATATGGTGGACGACCTCCCTTGCCTTTACGATGTTTAGACAGACTTGATTCTAGTAATACTCTGAATACCTCAAAATCAATACCTTGTTCGAGTCGTTCTAATGGATCGCCTAATTCACTTAATTTATTTAAGCGTATATCCTGATCAAAGAATCCGTAATCTCTATGTCGCTTGTAACGTTTTGCCATACCTCAATATCCGAATTTATAAACAATTTTTCAAATTATTGAGTTTTTAGAGATGCCCTTAAGCGATACCGATATGGATGGAAACACACAAGCTACAGGAACCAATTCAGATACCCCTTATGTACTTCAAAATATATTAGCACACCCAGGAAATCCTCTAAAGTTTAATACTTATAAAATCACAGAACAATTACCTAAAAATCAATAATCTATATGAGTTTAGGCATGAGTGTTTAAACCAAATTAAGATCGTTGCAAGGCAGCTAGTATAGTTTTGAATGATTTCGTATCTTTTATATATGAAATTATTAGCTACCCCAACCTTAGCAGATAGTATTTGTGATTTACGCACACGTAAAATCAAGAAGCAATTTTTCACACAAATAAATACACTTTTAGATTGGAATTCTATAAGCTGTATTATCGATAATTATTACCCGAAAGGTAAAAGTGCTACAGGTAAGCCTAGTTATGATGGTCTTTTGTTATTTCGTATGTGTCTATTACAAACCTGGTATGGATTAAGTGATTATGAGGTAGAGGATAGAGTTAATGAC
>CALHCC010000087.1 GCA_937930675.1 uncultured Flavobacteriaceae bacterium | reverse complement strand
ACCCTAAGTGATGTAAATGAAAAAGCTACGCTTTTTGATCTGCTACGCAGATCTGAATCCTCTTTGTATAACTTATTGATATTATTAATTAATTTATATAAAAAGACACTTTAAACGTCATTTATTTTATTCTTGTGGTACTAAAGTAAGTTTTTAACCTAAAAGTGTAATTTGGTAAAAAAGGGCTTAAATAACCCTTTAAAATCAATAAGTTATAATAGGGTATTTTCAAAAAAGACGTTTAATTAAGATTATTGATTATTTCTAAAATTTCTTTACACTTTTCAACATCACCGATAGAAAAATTTTCTTTATTGCCTGTATTTACAACTTCATATTTAGGTAAACCTAATAAACCTTCAGTATTGATAATATAGCGAATTTCGAAAAAAAGTTTATTACTACTGCTATAAAAATAGATATTTGTGAGTCTATTTCTAATATTATACCCACGTTCAAAATTATATTTACCTACAAATCTACGTATATAAGGTCTAAAAGATAATACCTTAGTTAAAAAGTCTACATCTTCTAATGTATATTCTTCTGAAAGACTTAATGTTCTATTATTATATTTTAGGATAATCGTTTTGTATTCAGGACAAAAATATAATATTTCATTACCTTGATTATTATTATAACTATAACAACCAAATAGCATCTTTTTTCTTCTTACAGTCTTTTCATCACCGAATATTTTAAATATTTCATTCATTTTGTACATCCTCAAAAAAGTTATTACTCTATTACATGATGTTTAGTTGAATGTCAATACTTACTTAAACCCATTATATTTTAAGAATAGTATTTGGCCGTCTTTTGTATTTCTGAGGGCTATGGTTCTTTTTAGGTTTTTCTTACAATAATCTCTTATTTGTTGACCAACTTCATCTTCACCGATATATTTACTATATCTATGCCTAGGATGTTTACCTAACCTTGATTTCCATACTTTATCAAAATCGACGTCAAAAGTAGTGCAATTACCTACCTTTTGGAAAGAAACGTTTCTGACAGGGGGTGCATCATACTGTATTGTTGTAGAAGTTGAATTGGTTACTTCATTCAATTCTATGAAGTTTTCTTCTTCATAAAATTTCAAGAAATTCTCTTCTAATTTTTCTAAGTTATAGTCTTTATTATCTAAGTCTTCTAGTATAAGGAATAAGGCGGCCGAAAAAGTGGCAAATCTACTGCCACCACCTGGAATTTTAGCTAAAAGTTTTTTCAATTTTAACAACATCAAATCATATACTTTAAATGATTTTTTCTGTTGTGGATTTCTCTCTTTAGGGGGCAATATAATATCACCTTTATCATTGATAACACCCTGTTTAAAAGCGTCCCATTTATTGAATGGTAAAGTCAATCTCTTAATGAAATTATAGACAAGAACTGTATCAAATACACCTAAACTAGCCATGTTTCTTCCTTGTTATCTTATCTATTTTTTCTACTACAAAGGTATCTTTTTCTATATCATCAATTTTTATATAAAAATTACTGTCATATATACCTGTTATTACTTTATTACTTGGCACATAGTTTAACTGTTCAATGAATGGCAAAATAACTTCTTTATAATCATATAATTTTAAAAATAACATTTTAGTACAAGCATTGGTTTCGAATATATTGTATAAGATAACAATATGATTTAAAATCAGTCTTTCCCTCAAAACATCTTTTTTCTTATAATTATAAAGTAATTTTCTCAAATATTTAAATTTCATAAGGTCTTCATTAAATTCCTCTATTGAAGAACAATTATGGTTATCATAGTGTTTTGCCGCAAATAATAAAAAATTTTCTTTTGTTAAAATCATTTAGAAGTTACTTAATGCCACCCTTTTTATTTCAGTCTCTGATGTTTTAATATAAAGATAATCATCATCATAAAAAACACTTCCATTAGGTACACTGGCATCATCAGAACTCATAGGTGTATTTTTATTTTGTAAAACTACATTACCAGTTACAGTCAAATCTGCATTTATAGTTGTATTATTAGAAATACCATTAAAAATATCACTTAAGGTAATATTCTTATTAGTAGGTGTCCCATTAGGGTCAATTACAAGTAAAACAAGTTCTTCACCATTCCAAGTCGTTACTGATTGTAGTTGTGATATTTTAGAATCTAAAGGATTCGTATTTGGCATATTTAAACCTTATTAAGCTGTTGTATCATCTTCTGGCGGGGCAACTGTAACATTTTTACTAGAAACAAGAAGGATATCTTTTTGTCTAACATTACCATGGGTATCAGTATATGAAGTTCTGTTAACCCAACCTTTTTCAGTAGCTACAACTTCAGAAGAATCTAGGTTTGTTGTTTGTCTTGGTGCTATATCGTTTGTCCAAAGTGGCATTTTATTTCCTTTGCTTTATTATTATTTAGTAAAAAAGTATTTACTATATTTCTTAAATTCATCCGATGCATTATAATTTTTAACGAAGAATACGATTATAGGTCGTATATCTTCTAATGTTTTACTACCTGAAAGAAACTCCTTGATGGGCTTAAAGATAGTAAAAGACGGAGATATTTTTTCGTCATGAATATTCAAATTCTTGAAAACATCCCGCAGGTCGTGTTCCGTAATTTCTGCTTTTTGTTTATGTTTAATCAT
>CALHCC010000086.1 GCA_937930675.1 uncultured Flavobacteriaceae bacterium | reverse complement strand
TCCTAAGTTTTCTTTAACTTTGCCTGCTTAAACAAATTAAGACGTTATTTAAAATGGCAAACGAACAAAAATCACTCAACTTTATTGAGCAAATTATAGAAGAAGATATCGCCAATGGGCTTGATAAAAATAATCTTCGTTTTCGTTTTCCTCCAGAACCTAATGGCTACTTACATATTGGACATGCTGCCTCTATTTGCCTAAATTTTGGTTTGGGAGAAAAATACAATGCTCCTGTAAATTTACGTTTCGATGATACCAATCCTGCCAAAGAAGAACAAGAATATGTAGATGCAATTAAACGTGATGTAGCTTGGCTAGGTTTTATTTGGGATAAGGAATTGTATTCTTCTGATTATTTTCAGCAATTGTACAACTGGACGATTGACATTATTAAAGCAGGAAAAGCCTATGTAGATTTACAATCGTCCGAAGAAATCGCAAAACAAAAGGGAACTCCTACACAACCTGGTGTTGTTGGACCTTATAGAAACGCATCTGTTGAAGAGAATCTTGCCTTGTTTGAGAAAATGAAAAATGGTGAATTTAACGAAGGTGAAGCCATTTTACGTGCCAAAATAGACATGACACACAATAACATGCACATGCGTGACCCTATTATGTACCGTATTCTTAAAAAAGCACACCATAGAACAGGAAACGATTGGGTAATTTACCCTATGTATGACTGGACACATGGGGAATCTGACTATTTAGAACAAATTACACATTCTTTATGTACGCTAGAATTTAAAAGCCATAGAGATTTGTACGAATGGTATTTGGCTCAAGTAGTAACTACTGACAAAATACAACCCAAACAACGTGAGTTTGCCCGTAGAAATATTAGTTACACAGTAATGAGCAAACGTAAATTACTACAACTAGTACAAGAAAACCATGTTAGCGGATGGGACGACCCTCGTATGCCTACCATTTCTGGCTTAAGACGTAGAGGATACACACCTAACTCCATTAAAAAATTTAGCGAAGTTGCAGGTATTTCTAAACGAGACAATGTAACAGATGTGGCTTTGTTAGAGTTTTGCATTAAAGATGAGTTAAACAAAACGGCTCCTAGAGTGATGGCGGTTTTAGATCCCATCAAACTAATTATAAACAACTACCCAGCTAACAAAGAAGAGATTTTAATTGCCGAAAACAACCCTGAAGACGAACAAGCAGGTACTAGAGAAGTTCCTTTTTCTAAAGAATTGTTTATTGAAAGAGATGATTTTAGAGAACAAGCCAATAAAAAGTTTTTCCGTTTAAAATTAGGAGGTGAAGTGCGTTTAAAAAATGCATACATTATCAAAGCCGAATCTGTTGAAAAAGACGAAAACGGACAAATTACCGCAATACATTGTACGGCCGATTTAGATTCTAGATCGGGATCGGGAACCGAAGCAAGTCAACGTAAAGTAAAAGGAACCATTCATTGGGTTTCTAGCAAACATACTGTTTCTTCAGAAGTTCGTTTGTACGATCGATTGTTTAAGGACGAAGCTCCAGATAGTCATAAAGACATTGATTTTAAAGAATTTATCAACCCTAATTCGTTAACTACTATTTCGGCACTTGTAGAGCCTAGTTTGTTAACTGCTAAGTCTGGAGACCGATTCCAATTTCAACGTAAAGGATATTTTTGCGTAGATACAGAAAGCACTGCTACGCATTTAATTTTTAACCGAACTGTAGGTTTAACAGATTCTTGGGCAAAACAAGAAAAAAAGCAAGCTACTCCTAAAAACGATCCTGCTTTTGATGCTATTGTACCTTTGGCTGGTAAATATTTAAAAGCAAGATCTAACGAAGAAAGAAACGAATTGTTAAATTCTATAGGGCAGCTTGCTAACAAAACGAATAGAGATATCATCACTCCTAAACTAAATGACGTTATTGCTAACAAAGAGGTATTGGCAGGCTTGTTGACACTTAAATTTATAGGTATTGATTCTAATGAAGAAAAAACGTTTTTACAAAAAGCATTGGGAATGAAAAATGCCGCTATTAAGCTAGAGGCCATTTATATTACGATAGCAAACACTACGCTTTTAGAAGAAAACAAAGCTTTATTAACAAGTATTTTAGCACAAGAAAAAAGTCCTTTTATCAAAGAAATTATAGAAAAAGCAATCGCATAAATATTTTCTAAGTTTCTATTTTGTGGATGTCTTAAAAAGCACGCCCACAAAAGTTTATTGTAATTAATGCAACACACAAACGACTATAGAGACTGATACTTAGAACCTATTAACACACAAACAACAAATGGTACAAACAATTACAAAACAAGATTTTTTAGACAAGGTTTTTAACTTTGAAAAATCACAAGAATGGGATTTTGCTGGAGACGTTCCCGCTATTGTAGATTTTTATGCAGACTGGTGTGGACCTTGTAAATCTTTAGCTCCCTTACTTGACGAATTAAGCAAAGAATACGATGGAAAAATTAACATTTACAAAGTAGACACAGAGGCAGAACAAGAATTAGCAGGAGCTTTTGGTATACGTTCTATCCCTTCTTTATTATTTTGTCCTAAAGGAGAAAAACCACAAATGGCTCAAGGAGCACTTCCTAAACAGCAATTTGAAGAATTGATTCAGAACATCTTAAAAGTTGAGAAATAATTCACAAAACACTTCATCAAAAGTCACTATTCAAATAGTGGCTTTTTTATTTTAAAGTCCTTTTACAATTCCATCCATCAGGCCAACTGGAATACAATTACATTTACTACATTTACTTTCTTAATCATAGATTTTAAGGTATGAACATACATTTTATTGCCATTGGCGGAAGTGCTATGCACAATTTAGCAATTGCATTGCACAAAAAAGGATATCAAATTACAGGTAGCGACGATACTATTTTTGAACCTTCTAAATCTAAACTAGCCAAGCATCAGTTATTACCCTTAACTTTTGGATGGTATCCAGAAAAAGTTCATACCCAATTAGATGCTATCATTTTAGGAATGCATGCAAAAGCAGACAATCCAGAATTGTTAAAAGCTCAGGAATTAGGCCTTAAAATATACTCGTACCCAGAGTTTTTATACGAGCAATCCAAACACAAAACCAGAGTGGTTATTGGAGGTTCTCATGGTAAAACCACCATTACATCTATGATTCTTCATGTACTAAATTATCATGAAACTCCTGTGGATTATATGGTAGGAGCTCAGCTAGAAGGTTTTGATACCATGGTACATTTAACCGAAGAAAATGAGTTTATCGTTTTAGAGGGGGATGAATACTTATCTAGCCCCATAGATTTACGTCCTAAATTTCATTTGTATCAACCCAATATTGCTTTGTTAAGTGGTATTGCTTGGGATCATATTAACGTATTTCCTACCTTTAAAAATTACGTAGATCAATTTGCTATTTTTACAGATTCTTTAACTCCTGGCGGAATTATGGTGTACAACCAAGAAGATGAAGAGGTGAAAAAAGTAGTAGAAAACTCTGAAAACACCATTAAAAAGTATCCATATACCACACCCATATATACCATAGAAAATGGCACCACTTTATTAGATACTCCTGAAGGAAATTTACCTTTAGAAATTTTTGGAAAACATAATTTACAAAACTTAGCAGGAGCAAAATGGATTTGCCAACATATGGGAATTGGAGAAGAAGAGTTTTACGAGGCTATTGAAAGTTTTAAAGGAGCCAGCAAACGATTAGAAAAAATAGCAGAAAACAATCAGTCTGTTATTTTTAAAGACTTTGCCCACTCTCCTAGTAAAGTGGCAGCAACTACGACTGCTGTTAAAAATCAATATGCAAATAGAAATCTACTCGCTTGTTTAGAACTGCATACCTATAGCAGTTTAAATGCAAAGTTTTTAAACGAATATGTAGGAGCTTTGGATAGTGCAGACACAGCCGTTGTGTTTTATTCTCCAAAAGCCGTAGCCATTAAACAATTAGAAGAAGTTTCTAAAGAGCAAATTAAACAAGCTTTTAAAAGAAAAAATTTAATTATTTACACAAAACCAGAAGCGTTTAAAACGTTTTTATTCTCTCAGAATTTAGAAAATACCGCAACGCTTTTAATGAGCTCTGGAAATTATGGAGGCTTAGATTTTAAAGAGGTTGCAAACTTAGTATAATTTAAAAAATCATCTCTAATAGTTCCATATACTTATACATCTCTTAATTTTAATTAAAAAGGTTGGCAAAAAACAAAACCAATTCCTAAAAATGGTTTAAAAAACGGTTAACATTTTGAATATCTTAACAATTCGAGATTAAAATTAGCCTTTATTCAGTCGAAATATTATATTTGCGGACTTACATAAAATTTAGTTGAGAAAACACATATAAAAAAATGCAAAACAAAGGACTTATCAAATTATTTGCAATCCTTTTCGGATTGGTAAGTTTGTACTCTTTATCTTTTACTTTTTTCGCAAACAAAGTAGAAAAAGAAGCCAAAACTTACGCACATGCAAATGCAGAAGAAAACAATGGTAGAGACATCGCTAGACTAGAAAAAGCGTATTTAGATTCTGTAGCAAACGTACCAGGTGTATTAGGATTTGGAGACTTTACCTACAACGACATTAAAGACAAAGAAATTAATTTAGGGTTAGACTTAAAAGGAGGAATTAACGCTACGTTACAAGTATCTGTAAAAGATATTTTAGTTGGATTGTCTAACGACTCTAAGAATCCAATTTTTAATCAAGCCTTAGAAGCTGCTACAGAAGAACAAAAAAACTCTTCTAAAAGCTATTTTGATTTGTTTTACAACGCTTTTGAAAGCCTTGCAGAAGACACTAAGTTAAGTGACCCTACTATTTTTGGAACTAAAAACTTAAGAGATAAAATTACTGCGAATACGTCAAATTCTGAAGTAAAAGATATTATTGCTGGTGAAATTGATGCTTCTATTTCTACAGCATTTCAAGTATTACGTTCTCGTATTGATAAGTTTGGAGTTACACAACCTAACATTCAAAGAATTGGTGCTTCGGGTAGAATTTTAATTGAATTACCAGGAGCCAAAGATGTAGAGCGTGTTAAAAAATTATTACAATCTACGGCAGAATTACAATTTTGGGAAGTATACACAGGACAAGAGTTAATTCAATTCTTAGTTTCGGCCAACCAACAAGTTGCTGAAACAGTAGAAACGGAAACAACTACCGCTACAGAAAACAAAAAAGGTGATGATATTGATGAGTTGTTAGGAGATGTTGAGAACGATTCTATTAAAGCCGCAAACACCAAAACTATTGGTTTATTTACCTATTTACAACCTACAGGGCAACCTTCTTCTGTAATAGGGTATGCTGCTGTAAAAGATACTGCAAAAGTAAATGCTTACTTAAACAAAAAAGAAATTAGAAATCTTTTAACAGGTGATTACAAATACACCAAGTTTTTATGGGATGCAAAATCTACAAACGATGTTTTACCATTGTATGCTATCAAAGCAAACAGAAATGATCAAGCTCCTATTGAAGGGGATGTAATTTCTGATGCAAATCAAGAATTTGATCAATTAGGAGCCAATCCTCAGGTAAGCATGACTATGAATAGTTATGGTTCTAAATTATGGGCTAAAATGACTGCGCAAAACAAAGGGAAATTTGTAGCTGTTGTTTTAGATGATTATGTATACACTGCTCCTAGAGTAAACGATGCAATTACAGGAGGAAGAACTTCTATTTCTGGTAACTTTACCATAGAAGAGGCTACCGATTTAGCCAATGTTTTAAAAGCCGGTAAATTACCTGCTGCTGCACATATTATTCAATCCGAAGTAGTGGGTCCTTCCTTAGGACAAGAAGCGATTAACGCTTCTATGATTTCTTTTGCCATTGCAATTTTATTAGTATTGGCATGGATGATTTTATACTACGGAAAAGCAGGTTGGTATGCCAACATAGCATTATTAGTAAACATCTTGTTTATTTTTGGAGTCTTAACATCTTTTGGTGCTGTGTTAACATTACCTGGTATTGCAGGTATTATTTTAACCATTGGTATGTCTGTAGACGCCAACGTTATTATTTTTGAGAGAATTAAAGAAAACCTTAAAAGCGGTCAAGGAATTGGATTGGCTATTGATAATGGATTTAGTATTAAAGGAGCCTTGTCTGCTATTATTGATGCGAACATTACCACCTTATTAACTGGTGGAATTTTATATGTATTTGGAACAGGACCTATTCAAGGTTTTGCCTTTACCTTAATTGTAGGTATTTTAACATCATTATTTACTGCTATCTTTATTACAAGATTGTTGTTAGATGGAGCTACTAGCAAAGGAAAAACATTAGCATTTTCAACACCTACTACTAAAAATTGGTTCACCAATATTAATATCGAGTTTTTACAAAAACGTAAATTGGCTTACATCGTTTCTGGAGCTGTTATTGTAATCGGGTTAATTTCTTTATTTACCAACGGATTAAACTACGGAGTAGACTTTGTAGGAGGTAGAACCTATACGGTGCGTTTTGAACAAGCTGTAAATGCTACAGATGCCGCTAACTCTTTAAAAGAAGTATTTGGATCTGCTCCAGAGGTTAAAACCTACGGTAGTGACAACCAATTAAAAGTAACCACTAAGTATTTAATTGAAGAAGAAGGTGCACAAGTTGATACCAAAGTATTAACCGCTTTATTTGATGGATTAAAACAATACTTACCTGCAGGAACTACTTTAGACGACTTTAATGGTGGTTTTGATGGACAAACTATTGGAGTTTTCTCTTATGCAAAAGTAGAACCTACCATTGCTGATGATATTAAACAATCTGCAGGATGGGCTATTATTGGATCTTTAATTGGTGTATTCTTATACATTTTATTACGATTTAAGAAAATGGAATTCTCATTAGGAGCTGTTGTTGCTGTTTTCCACGATGTATTGGTAGTATTAGCAGTATTCTCTATTACTTACAAGTTAATGCCTTTTGACATGGAGATTGGACAATCTTTTATTGCAGCTATCTTAACCGTTGTGGGATACTCTTTAAATGATACGGTAGTTATTTTTGATAGAATCCGTGAATATTCTGCGGAACACACAAAATGGTCTAAATTAGATATTGTAAACAAAGGATTGAGTTCTACCTTAGGACGTACTATTAACACCTCTATCACTACTTTAGTGGTATTAATTGCCATCTTTTTGTTTGGAGGAGATAGTATTAAAGGATTTATGTTTGCCCTAATTGTTGGAGTATTAGTAGGTACCTATTCGTCTTTATTTATTGCCTCTCCAATTATGTACGATTTTGCAAAAAACAAAAAAGACAAACAAGAAGCATAACGCTTTATAACATATAATTATAAAAAAACGCTTCATTTTAAAATGGAGCGTTTTTTTTATGAAATCTCATTTATTTTATCATGGATACAATACAACTACACGACAAAAGCTTTGAATCTTATATTTCTGAAACAATCCTTCAAAATGCAATAGCGTCTATCGCTAAAAAAATAACCATCGATTTTACTGATAAAGAAGTGCTTTTTTTAAGCGTTTTAAACGGCTCTTTTATTTTTTCTGCTGATCTAATAAGACAATGCAGTTTTAAGAGCCAAATAAGCTTTGTAAAGTTATCCTCTTACCAAAACACACAATCTACAGGTAAAGTAACCGAAATTATAGGTTTAGATGTAGACCTAACCGATAAAAATATTGTAATTTTAGAAGACATTGTAGATACTGGAACTACTTTAGAAAAATTGATGGAGCTTTTAAAAAACAAACCCTACAAACAATTAAAAGTAGCTAGCTTATTTTTAAAACCATCTGTCTATAAAAAACCGTATTCTATTGATTATGTAGGTATCGAAATTCCTAATGATTTTATCGTAGGCTATGGTTTAGATTATAACGGACTAGGTAGAAATCTAACATCTGTTTATAAACTAACATCATAATCAACAATTCTAAAAACAGTCCTCGTAAAGTTATCAATCATATTTTACCAATTCATCGCTTATACGTACCTTTGTTATCTTGTAAATAAATAACTAGTATTCTCTGTAAAACAGGAATTAAACATACTTTCATGAAAAATATAGTTTTATTTGGACCTCCAGGAGCAGGAAAAGGAACTCAAGCAGATGTTTTAAAAGACAAATACAATTTAGTACACATTTCTACCGGTGATGTTTTTAGATACAACATAAAAAACGAAACTGAATTAGGTTTGTTAGCAAAATCGTACATTGATAACGGAAATTTAGTACCGGATGAAGTAACCATTAATATGTTAGAGGCCGAAGTTGAAAAAAATGTGCAAGCCAATGGATTTATCTTCGATGGATTTCCAAGAACCGAGTCTCAGGCAGAGGCTTTAGATGCCTTTTTAGCTAAAAAAGAAGCAACCATTAATGCTATGATTGCTTTAGAAGTAGAAGAAGATATTTTAGTAACTCGTTTGTTAGAAAGAGGAAAAGTTTCAGGTCGTGCAGACGACCAAGACGAAGCTAAAATTAGAAATCGTTTTAACGAATACAATACCAAAACAGCCATTGTAAAAGATTACTACGAAAAACAAAACAAATATTACGGAATTAACGGTGTAGGTTCTATAGATGGAATTACCGCTTTAATTTCTAAAGTAGTAAATACTTTATAATATAGGGCTTAGGCCATTAGCCAAAGGCTATTAGTAGTGTTTTACATACTAATAGCCTTTACTTTTGCAAATAAATTACCTCTTAAACACGCACAACTAACTTCTAAAAATTATGACTGACGGAAATTTTATTGATTATATAAAAATATATGCAGCATCTGGTAAAGGTGGTAGTGGTTCTATGCACTTACATAGAGAAAAATACATAGAAAAAGGAGGACCTGACGGTGGTGACGGTGGTCGTGGTGGACATGTAATTCTTAAGGGAAATAAAGAAATGTGGACGTTGCACCATCTTCGTTTTTTAAAACATACAAGAGCAGGTCATGGAGGAGATGGTAGTGCGAGTAGAAGTACGGGGGCCGATGGAGAAGATAAATACCTAGACGTCCCTTTAGGAACTATTGTTCGTAATGCAGATACGCAAGAAATTATGTTCGAAATTACAGAGCATGAACAAGAGGTATTGTTATGCGAAGGTGGTAAAGGTGGTTTAGGAAACTGGCATTTTAAAAGCTCCACCAACCAAACACCAAGGTATGCACAACCGGGTATGCCTATTGTAGATGGTTGGTTTCAGATAGAACTAAAAATATTAGCCGATGTAGGTTTGGTAGGTTTTCCAAATGCAGGAAAATCTACATTACTTTCTGTAGTAACTGCTGCCAAACCTAAAATTGCAGATTATGCATTTACGACCTTAAAACCTAATATTGGAATTGTAGGTTACAGAGATTTTCAGAGTTTTGTAATGGCAGACATTCCTGGTATTATTGAAGGAGCTAACGAAGGAAAAGGATTGGGTCATTATTTTTTAAGACACATAGAACGTAACTCTACCTTACTTTTTATGATTCCTGCCGATTCTGATGATATTAAAAC
>CALHCC010000085.1 GCA_937930675.1 uncultured Flavobacteriaceae bacterium | reverse complement strand
AAAATTTTGGTTAAATATCCGTTTAAAAATTTATTGGTGGGATCTAACTTTTCTCTCAATTGTTTAAAATCTTCCCATTTAGGGTACAATTTTGCCAATTCGTTGTGCTTGGCTTTAAATCTTTTTCCCCAATGTGGTTTTCCTCCGTATTTTAAGAAAATTTCTTCTACTTTTTCAAAAGCTTCGTAATCATCTGCAACTGGAGAGTTTCTACAAACACAACCTACGGTTACCATGTTTTCATCGGATGCGTAACTTAACCAAGCATCGTCTTTATTTAAAAATCGAACATCCATAGGTACGTGTACATAGGCATTGTTTGTTTTATCATCCAACACCTCTTTTAGATCTTTAAACAAATCTTTAAACTTAGCGTATGCCACAGTCCACTCTGCTAATTCCATGGTGGCTCCTCTAGATTTTGTTACCGTAGCATCGTACAAACTTCCGGCGTGTTCTTTTTTAGGTGTAAAAAACAATCGATGTAAAATTTTATTAGCTGTTGCCGTAAATTTTGGGTTTTTGTGTGTGTTTTTATATAAAAACTTAGAAGTTTTACGTCTGTGCTTTATATACCCTGGGGCATCTTTCTTTTTAAATTTAAAGTCTTTATCAACTTTCGTTCCTAAGATAACATATCCATGATTGGTATGTGGTAACCATAAAATTCTAACAAAATCGTATGTTTCAAGATATTCGTCTAAATTTCCAACCCACTGCTCATCTTTCATGGATTGTTCTTTTAAATGCAATCTGTAATTATCTTCGCACTTAAACGTAATTTCAGAAAACATCCCTAACACTCCTAAAGAAACTCTAATCGCATCGGTTTCTATATCTGCATCTGTAAATTCTTTAATAGAACCGTCTGCCAACACCATTCTAAATTTAGATACGTATTTAGACAAAATAAATCCGTTAGTACCGTGTGTACCTGTAGCCAAAGCTCCTCCAATAGTAACCTTATCAATATCTGGCAAACAAGGTATACACCAACCTGCTGCTTGTATTACATTTAGGGTTTCTTCTAGTGTAATTCCTGCTTGTACGGTAACTTCTTTGGTATCTCTATTAACTTTAACTACTTTTTTATAGTTGGTTACATCTATCAACACTTGTGTACCTGCACTAATATCCGAAGATGAATATCTGTTTCCAAAAACTCTTACAGAATCGTGATTTGCAATGGCATTGACCAATTGTTCTTCTGACTCTACTTCTATTAATTTAGTATAGGAATGTGTTACGTTTTCATTCCAACTAATCCACTCTTTAGGTTGCGTTGCTGTTTGGCTCAAAATAAGTTTGTTTTGTTATTTTAATAGTCGTTAACTATTTAATATATTTTCAATATTAGGTTTAAAATAATTGGGTCCTTTTAATACTTTTCCATCTTCTCTATAAATAGGTTCTCCATCTTCTCCCAATTTACTCATGTTACTTCTTTGTATTTCGTTAAACACGGCTTCTATTTTGTCTTGCATTCCATGTTCTATAATGGTTCCACACAAAATATACAGCATATCCCCTAAAGCATCTGCTATTTCTACCAAGTCTCCATTTTTGGCAGCTTCTAAATACTCGTTATTTTCCTCTTCCATTAAGTTGTGTCTCAACTCAATTTTAGAAGTTCCAATATTGGCTGTAGGGCTATTTTTATATCCTAATTTATACGCTGTATGAAATTCTTGAACTGCTTTGATTTTATTCTTCATTTGTTTCTTAATTTTGGCAAAAAAATACCCATATGTTTTCTACTGGACAAATTTACTTTGCAATCTTTTTTGTTATTGCCTTTACCATAGCGATGGTATGGAGTTATCGAAAAGACATAGAACGTCATAAAATCCATTACAAAAATACCGCAATCAAAGTATTTTTAGGAGCTATTGTGGTTACTATTAGTTTTATCTTAATTAGGATTGCTTTAAAATAGAGTTGATTTCTATTAAGTCATCTAACACATCGTGATCGATAACCGTACGTCCTTCTTCATCAAATGTATACGAAGGTCCAAACTTATAATTGATTTTTAAGCAGTTAAAATCATACGAATGTAATTGATATAAAGTTTGATTAAATGCTTCTTCGTGATATTTAAACAAAATATAAATCTCTACTTCTAAGTTTTTTAATTCTTCATCCGTGTATTTTTCCAAAGGACTCGCTTTATCTATTTTATGCACCACGGTCCACATAGTAGGCAAATACATAATTTTATTTCTTTGTAGTTTCAGTTTATAAAAACTCCTTTGAAATTCACCAGACGAATTCTTTTCCGTAATATTCATTACCGCATTTAACTCAGGCTCTATCATTAAATTGGTTCTTTTGTTCATCATTCTAAACATTAACGCTTTTTGATCTTCAAACTCTCTAATAATAATATTTTTAGAAAATTGAATTTTAGCTTTGGGTTTAGAAAAACGTCCGTACAGCAAACCTGTTATAAAAGAAAAAGAGAGCAAACCTACCAAAGCTTCAAAAGAAGATAACAAACCTGCCACCACTCCTTTAGGTGCCAATACTCCATAACCTACGGTAGTAATGGTTTGTGCACTAAAGAAAAATAGCTGTAAAAAATCTTGAAAAGTAGTTCCAGACGAGGTTTTAAAATGCTGTACTCCTACCAACAAATACAATCCTGCAAAAAAGATATTGATGATTAAATAACTAAAAACTACGTAACCAAAAAACTGAAGCCAACCAATATGGATGAGGTACGTATATAAGTCGTCTATGGTTTTGGTTCTATTGATGTGTTTTACATTCGATTGACCGTTTACAATAATGCGTTGTGCATTTCTATTAGACTTATAACCAACTCCTGGATCTTTCAAAATTTTAGCCATCTGTATCTGTATTCTTTTATCAAAAAAAACAGCCTTGATGTAGGTGTCAAGACTGTTGTTATGTTATGGTAACCAATTGTATTTAAAATTACAGGTTTTATAGTCTCCATTTAATTTTAAATAGGTGTCTTTAATTTTAGAGGCATACCACTTTTCTAACGTTTCTTGTTGTTTTTTCTGCAAGGCCAATTGCTGTATTTTAACATAATCTTTAGACAAATCTGCCTCATGAGCATCTATTCTACGTGTAATTTTAATAATTTTATATATTTTTTCTCCTTCTCTATTTTCTTCAAAAAAGATTTCTGTAATATCATTTTCTTTTAACTTATCTACTTTGGCAAATAATTTAGGATCCATTTTATTTAGCTCAAACTTTGCATCGTTAGTATATGGGTTTACCAATTTCCCTTTATTTAACCTTGTAGCTTTATCATAAGAATGTTTTACGACAGCGTCTTCAAATGTAATATCTCCTGCTAATATTTCTGCTCTTACAGATTCTAATTTTTCTTTTGCTACATCTAATTTAGACTGTTCTACTTTAGGTTGCATTAATATATGTCTTACATCTCTTTGTTGTCCTTTTATTTTTTCTACCTGTAAAATATGATATCCAAATTGAGACTTAAAAGGTTCTGACACTTCTCCCTCATCTAAACTAAAGGCTGCTTCTTTAAATTCTTTTACAAACTGACTTTGCCTTGTAATGGTATATTTTCCTCCATTTTGTGCTACTCCCGGATCTTCTGAATATAAAATAGCTTTTAAACGCATGCTAAACCCACTCTCTATATCTTTTTTAATCCCGTTCAATTTCTCTAACACCTCGTCTACTGCTTTTTTAGTAGGTACTGCTTGTACTGTAATTTGAGAAAGCTCTACTTCTATTCCAAAATTTGGTAGATCTCCGTTTTTCTTTAAATCGTTGTAAAAAAAGCGTACTTCTTCAGGAGTTACTACCACATCTTTTACTACACTTTGTCTCTCTCGTTGTATTAACAGGTTTTCTTTTTCTATTCTAGTTAACTCGTTGGTTAAATCTTCTACATCTTCAAAACCATACAAAGCCACCACCTTGTCCATACTGCCTAATTGAGATTTAAAATGATCTAAGGTTCTTTGTACTCCAGAGCTTACTTCTACATCAGATACCAAAATACTGTCTATTACTGCATGGTGTGCTAATAATTTTTGTGTCATAATGTTTTCCATAATGTCACAATCTTTAAACTCTGTTTTTCCTTCAGATCTACTTTCTATCTCTTGTTTGTATTTTACAATGTCTGAATCTAAAATAATTTTATCTCCAACAACAGCCGCCACACCATCTATCTTAATTTTTTGTTGAGCGTTTAATGCAATTGCACTAAATAACACGGTCACTAATAAATGATATCCTTTAATAAACTTCATACTTGTTTTGTTTTACAGCATCATCAATCAAAATTTGTTCCATTTGATCAAAGAACTTAATCTTATTTTTGTGTACTAATATATTTTTAATAGTAGGTTTTACATAAAGTAAAGGAGCCAATTCTTTTTTTTGTAAAACCTCTTTTAACACAATATAATATGTGCTTCTATCTACTCCTTGTTTTGTAATTACTTTGTTTGTTTTGATTAAATCGGCATTGCTTAACACAGGAAAATCTGGTTTTTTATTATAAATACCTTTTAAAGAAACCCAAACAGAATCGTTAAAATAATAATCTTGATAACCTGAGTGTTCTGCTAGAATTTGTTGTCTATCTTCTTGATTTTCTGTTTCAAATAATTCTTTAATTTTACTTCTTTCTTTATTTCTTCTATCTACATGTATATATTTAAACTTCACTAAGGCTTCGTTTAAATGAAAACTTTGCTTGTTTTGTTGGTAAAAGCTATCTATTTCCTTTTCTAGAACCAATGTATCTAGTTTTTTATTTACTAAAGCATTTTTATAGTAAGAAACATAGAGCTCTTCTCTATATCTCTGCACTAATTGATCTAACTCATCTGTATTTTCTAAGTTAATTAATGCATTTTTATACAAGAGTTTCTTTCTAGACCAAGCCTGAATAAATTCTTGTGTTTTTTTTAAACTATCTACAATACTTGTTGTTTTGGGTAAGTTTTTTTTAAACTCATCCTTAGTTAATACATATTCATACACTGTAGCAACTATATTTTCTGGTTGTACTTTCTCTTTTTTAGCACAACTTATTATAAAAACAGTTCCTAAAACAATGTAAAAACACTTCATTATTGATAAGTCTTTTTTAACTTTTTAACCTCTCTTTTATTCTGTTTTATGCTACTATTTGCTCTTAAGGTAGTTAACCACTCTTTTTGTATTTTTTCTTGATAATCGCTTTCTACATATCCTTTAACCTCCTCAAACGTTTTTCCTTTGTCTTGATATTTTGTTTGATGGGCTGTATAAAAAGCTTTTACCTTTTCTTGTTCTTTTGCTGGCACATCCCACACATGATTCTTCATCAATTCAAAAATAACCAAGCCATTTTTGTACGTAGCTAACGTTTCTTTAAACTCTTTATTTTCTTCCTCTAAATGCTCTACCACATATTCTTTTAACTTTTTTCTTTTATAGTCTTTAAACAACTCTAACGGTTTTTTAGCTCTTCTAGAACTAATGTAATCTGCAAAATCTTTTTGTAAGTATTTTTGAGAGTTAATACTTAAAACCACTTGATTTAAACTATCTGTTGGAAGATCGTAAGGAGCATCCACATTAAATGCATTTAAAGCCTCTTTATTTACAATAACAATGTGCTTGTTTTCTATTTTAGCATAAGAAACATCTTCTATCTTTTGTTTTCGTTGATCTCTCATCACCTTCTTTTTCAATGAAGCTTTCATTTCTTTAAAAGATAAAACAGGTTCTTTACCGTAATACTTTACAATATGCCATCCATAATCTGTTTTAAAAGGTGTAGAGTGTGAATTGATTTCTATTAAAGAAAATGCATTTTTCTCAAAACTCTCTGGCAATGTTCCTTTTGAAAAAGAGTTTAGCAAACCTCCCTTTCTAGCCGTTCCTTTATCATCAGATAACTTTTTAGCTAAATCTTCAAATTTTTCTCCGTCTATTAATTTTTGATAAATACTGTCTATTCTTACCTTTCTATCGTTTGTAAGACCTGCAACCATAATATGAGCTACCTTAATCTTAGGTCCCGTTTTAGATTTCTCATCGACTTTAATTAAATGATATCCAAAACGTGTTCTTACAATGTTAGACACTTTTCCTACCGCTGTATTATAAGCTCCGGTTTCAAAAGGATATACCATTCTAAAAGCATTAAAATATCCTAATTCTCCTTTGTTTTTTAAAGCACTTTTGTCATCCGAAAGTTGTACAGCCAACGATGCAAAATCTTCTCCTGCTGCCAACTTTTTTTGAATATCTAATATTTTAGCATACGCTTTTACCGTATCGTTGTCTTGAATAGCCACCAAGATATGACTTGCTTTTACTTGATAAATGGTTCTATCGTAAGCTTCTTTTAACAATCCTTCTAAAACCTCATCATCTGTTATGTAAGATTCTGCAATACTTTTTTTATACGATTTGTACTCTTTTTGTAACGATTTTAAAGTATCTATTTTTTCAACTTCTGCTTGTCTTAATTTTAATTTGTAATCAATCATTAATTCCAAATTTGTATCAAAATCGTTGGTTGTTAACGAGGCTTTATCTGTTTTAAACAACTTATTAAATTCTGAAACATACGTAGGTACTTTGTCTATTTTAAACAATACCTTTTTCTTTTGTGCCAATACCGCTACTTGACCAAATGCGACTAATAAAATTAAAATATATTTTTTCATAACGTATTATAATGATATTAAACCTTCTATTTTTTCTACAGAATGATAATGCTTAATTACCTCTTCTGAACTTTTTACTCTTAACAAAATAGATACACTCGTAAATTTTCCGTTTTTAGACGATCTTTTGGATATTTTAGCTTTGGATTTCGCAAAAATCGTTTCCACCTCCGCTACTTGATTTTTAGTAGTGGGTACAATAAACTTGTAAAGATAATCTGAAGGAAAACGTGTGTTTTCGTCTAACTTTGTTTTTAAATCTTTATAAAAATTTTCTTTTTTTGTCATTTTATGAAGCTGAATACGATAATCAATCTACAAAACTATAATTATTTCTTATTTTTACTTCTTCGTATTCACTTATTTTTAAAATATGCCTCAAAAAATAGTTTTAACAGGAGCTCCTGGAACTGGAAAATCAACCATTTTAAACTTACTACAACGCAAAGGTTACTTTTGTTTGGAAGAAATTTCTAGAGAAATTATTAAAGAAGCAGAGAGAATGGGTTCTAAAAAACTGTTTTTATCGCAACCTATTTTATTTAGTAAGGTGGTGTTAGGAAAAAGAATTATTCAATATCAGCAAGCAAACAACAGTAACGAAAAATATTGCTTTTTTGATAGAGGCATGCCCGATATTACAGCCTATCTAAATAACAATAGAATTCCATACGAAGAGACCTTTAAACAAGCTACTAAAAAATACACGTACCATACTGTATTTGTTTTTCCACCTTGGGAAGAAATATATACCACAGACAGCGAACGTTTTGAAACTTTTGAAGAAGCACAACAAGTACATGTAGCTCTTGTAGAAGAATATAAAAAAACGCACACAAATATTATTACGGTTCCTAAAGGGACTCCACAAGAAAGATTGGATTTTATTTTAAAAAAATGTCATGCTTAATTCTGTAAACCCTAAAGAAACGCTTCTAAACTATTGGGGACACACTTCTTTTAGACCTTTACAGGAACAAATTATAAACGACGTACTTTCTAAAAAAGACACCTTAGCTGTATTGCCTACAGGAGGAGGAAAATCTATCTGTTACCAGTTACCTGCATTAATTATGGAGGGTACTTGTATTGTTATTTCTCCATTACTGGCTTTAATTAATGATCAAATACAACATTTAAAATCCAAAAACATCACTGCTGTGACGATCCCTAGTCATAGTCACACAAACGATATTATTCGGATTTTTGATAATATTAGAATTCAACAACTAAAATTCTTATACCTTTCTCCGGAACGATTGGCTCAACCTCTTATTCAAGAAAAATTAAAACAACTTCCTATTTCTTTTATTGCGGTTGATGAGGCTCATTGCATTTCTCAATGGGGACACGATTTTAGACCTTCGTATCTTAAAATAGCAAACCTAAGAAATGTGCTTCCTGATAAACATATACTTGCTGTTACCGCAACCGCTACGTATAAAACCCAACGGCAAATAATCTCTTTATTAAAATTTAAAACCACAACACAACACATTGATACCGTTGCTAGAAAAAACTTAGCCTATCAAGTTTTTGAAACTCCTAATAAAATAGAGCTTATTTGTACCATGTTGCAAAAAATAAAAGCTCCCACTATTATTTATGTACAAAACAGGTTAGCCGTACAAGAATTAAGTCAGCAATTAAATCAAAAAGGATTTAACAGTACCTATTATCATGCAGGACTTACCAAAAATGTAAAAGAAAAACATTTTAACAACTGGTACACAGAGCAACAGAATATTATGGTGGCTACCAACGCATTTGGAATGGGAATTGACAAAAATAATGTGCGATTGGTATTACATTTAGAAATTCCGAACAGTTTAGAGAATTATTTACAAGAAGCGGGTAGAGCGGGTAGAGACGGGAAAAAATCTTTCTCCTGTGTTATTTTATCTAAAAACGATTTTGTACACTATAAAACAAAACATCAAGATGTAATAGATGCGAAGTTTGTATTAAAAGTCTATCAAAATTTAAACCAACACTTTCAAATTGCATTCGGAGAAATACCTGAGCAGTTGTTTGACGTTGATCTTATGTCTTTCTGTAGAAAATACAAGTTAGCCCCTAAAAGTACCGAAAAAGCACTGAGACGATTAGACCATCATCAAATTCTTGTTTTTAACGAGCAAAGCAAAGCACAATCTATTGTTAAATTTAAAGCTTCCCAACAACAAGTTCTTCAGTTTGTACATCAAAACACCAATTATCACACCTTGATTAGTTACATCTTAAGAAATTATGTAGGTGTTTTTGATATTGAGAAAAAACTAGATCTTGAAAAAATGACCACGGCAACGCAATTAAATGCGATCGAAATCCATAAAAAACTAACGTATTTACATCAAATAGAACTGATGGATTATCAACCTCAGCAACACCATCAAACACTACAATTTTTAGTTCCTAGAGAAGATAAGCGAACTCTGAACCCTATCGGTAAACAACTCGATCAGCTTGCTGATGTAGATCTTGAAAAACATCAAAAAAACCTAGCGTATTTTACAAACGAACAAACGTGTAGAAATACCATTATTTTAAATTACTTTGATGAAAAAAGCACAGATGATTGTGGTATTTGCGATATTTGCATTTCAACTAAAAAACTAAAAAACAGTGATGTATTACATCAACAAATAGTAACACTATTAGAACAAAAACCGTGTACCTTTAACCAATTATTAATCGCCTTAAAAATAAATTCTATTTCTCTTAAAAGCATCGTTCAAGATCTTTTACAAGAAGAAAAAATTATTTTTAAACAACACCTTTTCCAAATCAATGCGTAACTTAAGAATTGTATTTATGGGAACTCCAGATTTTGCAGTCACCATATTAGCTAAAATATTAGAACAAAATTACCAAGTGGTAGGAATTATTACAGCTCCAGACAAACAAGCTGGTAGAGGCAGAAAAATCCAACAATCTGCCGTTAAAAAATATGCTGTAGAAAAAGGATTGCCTGTGTTGCAACCCACCAACTTAAAAGCTCCAGAATTTCAGGATGCTTTAGAAACCTTAAACCCTAACTTACAAATAGTGGTTGCTTTTAGAATGCTACCTAAATCCGTATGGAGTTTACCCGAGTTTGGAACTTTTAATTTACACGCCTCTTTGTTACCCGACTACCGTGGAGCTGCTCCTATTAACTGGGCAATTATTAACGGAGAAACAGAAACAGGAACCACTACCTTTTTTATAGATGATAAAATAGACACTGGAGAAATTATTATTCAGAACAAAACAGCTATTGGGAAAGATGAAACTGTTGGAGAATTACACGATAGATTAATGCACTCTGGTAGCGATTTAGTGGTAGAAACCCTAAAATTAATAGAAACTGGAAATGTAAAAACAAAAAAACAAGCAGTAGATAGTAACAAATTAGCCTACAAAATACACACAGATACTTGTAAAATAAACTGGGAACAAGACAGCAAAACTGTTTATAACTTAATAAGAGGTTTAAATCCTTATCCTGCTGCATGGACTACGTTACACAATAATAACGAAGAAATTACGGTTAAAATATATGATTGCGAAATTGCAGAAGAAAATCACTCACAAAAACCTGGTAGCATCCTTACAGATAAGAAAACCATTAAAGTTGCAACAACAAACGGCTACCTTAAAGTAAACAAATTAAAGCTAGCAGGTAAAAAATTGATGGATGCCGTAAGTTTATTAAATGGCTATACGCTTGATAAGAATGCAAACATGCAGTAAACACTAACACATTAAAAAAAGCAAAAATTAAAGATGCTGTTTATTAACAAAATAGAAAAGTTATTAACAATCCAGTGTTTTTAGGGGTCCGAAAATTGCACAAGCTATTATTACTTATATATTTGTTCAAAAAATAAACTTATAATAAAACTAATAAATCATCATTATGAACAAATCAGATTTAATCGATGCTATCGCTGCTGATGCAGGAATTTCTAAAACTGCTGCAAAAGCTGCCTTAGAATCAGTAACTAACAATGTAACTTCTACCTTAAAAAAAGGAGGAAAAGTTTCTTTAATCGGATGGGGAACATGGTCAGTATCTAAAAGACCTGCTCGTGAAGGAAGAAACCCTCAAACAGGAGCTACTATTCAAATTGCTGAGAAAAACATCGTTAAGTTTAAGCCTGGAGCTGGTTTATCAGATGCAGTAAACTAATAAACAATCTATATTTTGTTTAAAACCTCTTTTTTAAAAGAGGTTTTTTTTATGCTTTTTTTTTCATAGATTTATTTAAAAGCAAAATACTATGAAAATTTTACAACCCTCAAAAGGAAAACTGTTAATTGCAGAGCCTTCTATTTTAGATGATATTTCCTTTAACAGATCTATTATTTTGCTTACAGAACACTCCCACAGCAGTTCTATTGGCTTTATTATGAACAAACCTTTAAGCTACAGCCTTAAAGACTTAGTACCCGAAGTTGATTGTGATTTTAAAGTGTATCAAGGAGGTCCTGTAGAACAAGACAACTTATATTTTATTCATAAAATTCCAAATCTACTACCTAATAGTATTGAAGTAAATAATGGTATTTATTGGGGTGGCGATTTTAACGAACTCTCTAACCTACTTAACAAAGGACTGGTTAAAAATGAAGACATTCGTTTCTTTTTAGGTTATTCTGGCTGGGGAGAAGGTCAATTAAATAACGAGTTAAAAAGCGAATCTTGGTTGGTGAGTGAAAACAATCATCAAAACATATTTAACATCCATCCTAAAAACTTGTGGAAAGAGTATCTTATGGAAATAGGTGGCAAATATCAAATATGGGCAAACGCTCCTAAAAACCCAAGTTTAAACTAGTAGCTGTTTTATTTTTAAGACTACGCTACTTTCAAAATTTTTCTTTCTATACTTTGTAATAGGCTGAATACCCACCATTACATTGGATAAAAACACCTCATCCGCTTTTTGTATGGCAAAAGGAGATATAGAAACTTCTTCTATCCTATAATCCGTACTCTTTTCTATAGCCTCTATAATATTTTTACGCATTACACCTTTAATACATCCATCTGACAAAGGTGGTGTACTAATTACATTTCCTTTCACTAAAAAAATATTTCCATTGGTAAATTCCACTACATTTTTAGTAGTGTTTAACAACACGCAATTGTCTAAAGCATTTTCTTTTGCATAAATACTTGCCAGTACATTGTTTATTTTATTGTTGGTTTTTAAAGTAGACAACAAATTAGGATTGATGGTAAAGTCTTTATACAAATCCACTTCATATGTTTCCTTTACTACAATTGCCACTTTTTTAACCTCTACTACATAAGAAATATCGTTATTTAACGGTGCATACAAACCTTCTGCATCTCTATATACGGTAAATTTAACTCTGTTCTCATCCCCTGTATTTGCATTGACGGTTTTTAAGATTTCATTCTCAAAAAACTCCAACGTAAATTCCATAGGTATTTCCATACGCAACATACGCATAGAAGCCATCAATCTAAAATAATGATCCTCACCATACACCACCGCTTCGTTTTCTATTTTAATCGTTTCAAACAAAGCATCTCCATAAGCAAAAGCTCTATTGTTATATGCTATAGCTACATTCTCCTTAGTGACGATGGTACCGTTGTAATTAATCATTTAAAAAAAAAATTTATGCAAAAATACAATAAAAAAAGCCTTGATTTTCATCAAAGCTTTGTTCTGTATCGTTTTATTTTGTGCAATTAAGCACCAATAATGTGTTTTAACTCTGCTATTTGATTTTCCCACAACATTTTAGCTTCTTCCAACTCATCTTCTTCTGCAAAGTCTGTAATAATTAAAGAAACATCTTTAGTAAGTGCATCTACTTGAATTTTAAATTCAAAGTAAGCATTGTCATCTTCATCATCTACCCAATGAAATTTTGCTCTATCATCGTTTTTAGAACTTAACAATTTGGCTTCTTCCTCAGTATCATCCCAAATAAAAGTAAACATCTCTCCTCTAGAATTTACATTATCCGCAAACCACTCTCCTAAACCAGACGGTGTTGCAAAGTACTGATATAACATAGATGGGGATGCGTGGATAGGAAATTCTAATTGATATTTCTCTTTGGTCATAATACTCTAAATTTTGATGGGTGGCAAAGTAGTATTTTTTTATTTATAACAAAAAAAAATACGATTTTATTTTACTTCTTTTTCTGTATCTCTATCACTTTACTAGGAAACAACATGGTAGCACTTTTTAATACAGAAGGATGTTCTTCTAAATTCCCATCCTGAAAAGCATGTTGCAAAATACTTTCTATCATATAATCTTCTAATACGTTCTCCGGATGGTATTCTACATCTAACTTAATTTTAAACAAACTGGCAGATACTCGGTACACAAAAGCTTTAAATTTTCCTCTTTTGTCTTGCACATGCTCATTTACCGTAAAACCTGTGAGTCGGTGAATCAACTTAATTAAAACCCTCCCCTCTGTTCTGGTTAGTTTTTTAACATCGTTGGCAAATTCATTTTCAAAGTATTTTTGTTTTTTCTTTACAAACCTCCTTCTTTTTCTTTTAGAAGTGATGTGTTGGATGGTATCATTTAAGGCATTGATGTTTTTTTTAGCCAACACAGCGTAAGGATAAGCTTTGTATGTTTTTTTTCTAAACCAATAATAGTACCTTCTATCATAGTTCGTTTTAAACTTTGGTGCAGGAAACAACACAACGGTATCTAATGCTACTGTCCCATCAGGATCTGTAATTAAATAAGCATCCTTATACTTTTTCTCCAACGTTTCCCATTCGCTGTTTTGAGCCTGTAGAAATAATGAGAAAAACAAACCTATAAACCAAATACTACTTTTCATTCTCTAGGATATCCATGGTAAAAATACACAAATAAGCTCGTTAAAAACAATGGATAAGATAGATTCCATCTAAAATCAAAATAGTATTTTTGAGTAACTTAAATAGATGTAGAATGAGTGATACGACAATTTTAAACAAAAAATCGTTAGATTTTTTAGAACAATACTTAAATAATGCTTCGCCTACAGGATACGAAAGCAAAGGGCAAGAAATTTGGATGGACTATTTAAAGCCTTATGTAGATGAGTTTATCACCGATGCATATGGAACTGCAGTAGGAGTGATTAACCCTAAAGCAGACTATAAGGTAGTGATTGAAGGGCATTCTGATGAAATTGCATGGTATGTAAATTACATTACCGATAATGGTCTAATTCATGTAATTAGAAACGGAGGTAGTGATCATATCATCGCTCCCTCAAAAAGAGTAAACATACATACTAAAAAAGGAATTGTAAAAGGTGTTTTTGGTTGGCCAGCCATTCATACTCGTTTAAAAGGAGCTAAAGAAGATACTCCTAAAATAGAAAACATTACCATTGATGTAGGGTGTGAAACCAAAGATGAAGTACTTGCTTTGGGAGTACATGTAGGATGTGTTATTACCTATCCTGATACATTTGAGGTATTAAACGGAAACAAGTTTATTTGTAGAGCTTTAGACAACCGCATGGGTGGTTTTATGATTGCAGAAGTAGCACGCTTAATTAAAGAACAAAATATTGACTTGCCTTTTGGTTTGTACATTACCAACTCTGTACAAGAAGAAATTGGTTTGCGTGGTGCCGAAATGATTACACAAACCATAAAACCAAATGTAGCCATTGTAACAGACGTTTGCCACGACACCACCACTCCTATGATTAAAAAAGCAGAAGAAGGAGATACTAAAATCGGGGATGGTCCTGTAATTTCTTACGCTCCTGCGATTCAGCACAACGTAAGAGAATTGATTATTAGTACTGCAGAAGAAAACAACATTCCTTTCCAAAGACATGCATCATCAAGAGCAACAGGAACAGATACAGATGCCTTTGCTTATAGCAACGGAGGTGTACCTTCTGCCTTAATTTCTTTACCGTTAAGATATATGCATACTACGGTAGAAATGGTTCATAGAAACGATGTTGAAAACGTAATTAAATTAATTTTTGAGAGTGTAAAACAAATTAAAAACGGAGACAATTTTAGTTACTTTACAAAAGGAAGTTATACGATTTAATTCCATTTTTATACAAAAAAAGCGATGTAACCTGAGTTTACATCGCTTTTTTATTAATTTTTAGGAGACAAGCCTAATTTTTTACCTCTTAACAACATAAGCTCATAAGCTTCATCGTAATCGTTGGTAATAACGCCATCTAAAATGGCTTCCTTTATATAATCTTTAATCTGACCTATTTCTTTACAAGGTTGTAAATCAAAAGTTTTCATAATAATTTCTCCAGTTACTGGAGGTTCAAAATTACGAACTCGATCTCTTTCTTCTACTTCTTTTATTTTTTCTCTAACCAGTTTAAAATTGTTGTGGTAACGTTTAAACTTATTAGGGTTTTTAGTGGTAATATCTGCCTCACACAAGGTCATTAAACTATCAATTTCATCACCGGCATCAAATACCAATCTACGCACAGCAGAGTCTGTTACTTCAGAAGCCAATACAATAGGCCTTGAGCTTAACAATACCATTTTTTGGACAAATTTCATTTTGTTATTCAAGGGTAATTTTAACCTTTTAAATAATTTAAACACCATTTTAGAACCTACAAATTCATGATTGTGAAATGTCCATCCTACTTTTTTAGAAAATCTTTTGGTAGGGGCTTTTCCTATGTCATGTAACAAAGCAGCCCATCGTAACCAAACATCCTCTGTATGTTTAGAAATATTATCTACCACCTCTAGAGTATGATAAAAATTATCTTTATGCTTCTGACCTTCCACTTCCTGAACTCCTTTTAAATCGGTTAGCTCAGGCATTATTTGTTGTAACAATCCTGTTTCTTCTAAATGTAAAAAACCAACAGAAGGTATTGGAGCTGACAATATTTTATTCACCTCCACCATAATTCTTTCTCGCGTAATTATTTTTAAGCGTTTTGCATTTTTACGAATAGCTTCTAAAGAATTCTTTTCAATGGTAAAATTTAATTGCGTAGCAAAACGAATCGCTCTCATCATACGCAAAGGATCATCAGAATAGGTAATATCCGGACTTAAGGGCGTTTTAATCCTTTTATTTTGCAAATCTTGCACTCCTCCAAAAGGATCTAACAAAGTTCCCAAAGACGTTTTGTTTAACGAAATAGCCAATGCATTTATGGTAAAATCTCTCCTGTTTTGATCGTCTTTTAACGTTCCTTCTTCTACTTCTGGGTTTCTACTATCCTCCGTATAAGATTCTTTTCTGGCTCCTACAAATTCAACTTCAATTTCCTGAAAACGCAGCATCGCTGTCCCGTACGTTTTAAACACTTGAACCTTGGGTTTGTTAGGTAGTAACTCTGCTACTTTTAACGCCAATTCTATACCACTACCTACCGCAACCACATCTATATCTTTAGCCGTTCCACGTTCTAATATAAAATCGCGGACAAAACCTCCAATTACATAGGTATCTGTTTTTAACAAATCGGCTGCTTGTGATATGTATTTAAAAATAGGATGTTGTATGGCAGCTATATAATTGTCTAAAAGTTGCATTAAGGTCTAATTACGGTTACCTGATTTTGATTTGTGACCTTGATGATGGTCGAGGATTTTTCACAAATTTTATCGTGGTGCAAATCTACTATATAATCTACAGCTTGCAAAATACGTGTATCTATTTCCGAAAACTGTTTAGGAGTAGGTTCTCCGCTAATATTTGCCGAAGTTGATACTATGGGTTTCCCATAAGTTTCAATCCTATTTTTACAAAATTCATCAGAAGCAATTCGTATCGCAATGGTATTGTCTTTTCCTACGGCATTTTTAGCAATACCTATAGGACAGTCGTACACAATGGTTGTAGGATGGTTTGTGTTTTGTAAAATTTCAATTGCTTTTGATGGTATTTTTTTTACATATTTTTTAAGCATTTTTAAAGAAGATACCAAAATCACTAAACTTTTTGTTTCTTCTCTTTGCTTGATGCTGTATATTTTAGCAACCGATGCCTCGTTAGTTGCATCGCAGCCTATACCCCAAACAGTATCTGTAGGGTATAAGATAACTTGCTTTTTATTTAATGTATCTATCATATTTATCACAGTACAAAAATAGTATATTTGTTTCTTATTAAATTTACATTATACATGAGTAATTTTAAACGATTTGTTAAATATGCCAAACCTTATAAAAGCCAAGCTGCTCTAGGTATATTTTTCAACATCTTATATGCTCTCTTCACCACACTATCATACGTTATTTTAATGCCTATGTTAGATGTTTTGTTTGGAGAGACTAAAAAAGTGTATCAACTTCCTTCGTATCCAGGTATTAGTCACCTATCCAAAGAATATCTTTCTACTTTATTAAATTATTATGTTACATACACCAACACCAATTATGGAATAGAAAGAACCTTAACCTATTTAATTATTTGTGTTATTTCTGTTTTTCTACTTAAAAACATTTTTGCCTACTTAGGAAAAATTACTTTGGCTTTTTTGAAAAACAATGTTTTAAAAGATTTAAGAGATGAAATTTACCGTAAAATTATAGATCTTCCTATTTCTTTCTTTTCTGAGAAAAAAAAGGGAGATATTATTGCCAGAGCTACCACAGACATTGGTACTGTAAACAAAACCTTTTTAGATTTAGTTATTGTATTTATTCGCGAACCTTTAAATATTATTTTTACACTGTTTATTATGTTTAAAGTAAGTTGGGAACTTACCTTAATTATGTTTGGTTTTATTCCTATCTCTGGATTTGTAATTTCTATCATCAGTAAAAAAATAAAAAAACAATCGAAAACTATTTTTAATAAAGGAGGGAATATTTTAGGTGTGATAGAAGAATCCATTGGTGGTTTAAAAATTATTAAAGCCTTTAATGCAGAAACTTTCTTTAAAAATAAATACCATCAACAAACAGAAGAAATTAGAAGCCTGAGTAATAAAATGATGGCTAGAGAGTATTTGGCAAGTCCTATGAGTGAGTTTTTAGGAATTGCTTCTATTGCTTCTTTATTATGGTTTGGAGGAAAAATGGTGCTTATAGATGGTGTAATGACTGGCGGAACCTTTATTGGTTTTATGGCCTCTGCATACAACATTTTAACACCTGCAAAAACCATTTCTAAAGCTAACAATTCTATTAAAATAGGTAATTCTGCAGCACAACGTGTTGTAGAAATTTTAGACACAGTAAACCCATTAGCTGATATTAAAAACCCTACTAAATTAAATGAATTTAAACATCAAATAGAGTTTAAAAATATCTCATTTAAGTATCAAGATCAATATGTGTTAAAAAACTTTTCTCTTACGGTTCCAAAAGGTAAAAAAGTAGCCTTAGTGGGGCAATCTGGTAGTGGTAAATCTACCTTAGCCAATTTAGTAACTCGTTTTTGGGATGTGAATGAGGGTGAAATTTTAATTGATGGCATTAATATTAAACACATACAAACAGATTCTTTAAGACAGCTCATGGGAATTGTTGCACAAGACTCTATTTTATTTAACGATTCTATTAAAAATAATATTGCTTTAGGTATAAAAACTATTGATGACAACAAAATTATTGAAGCTGCTAAAACAGCCAATGCTCATGAGTTTATTTCTGACTTTCCTAATCAATACAACCATCCTGTTGGAGATGGTGGAGGCATGTTGTCTGGAGGACAAAGACAACGTATTTCTATTGCCAGAGCTATTTTTAAAAACCCGCCTATTATGATTTTAGATGAAGCTACTTCTGCTTTAGATACTGAGTCTGAAAAAATAGTACAAGATGCCTTAGAAAACATGATGGAAAACAGAACCTCTTTGGTTATTGCACACCGTTTATCTACTATTCAAAACTCTGACTTAATCGTTGTGATGAAAAAAGGAAAAATTGTGGAACAAGGTTCTCATGACACTTTAATACAACTTAATGGAGTTTATAAACATCTTGTAAATCTTCAAAATATTACTAAAAACCCAATCTCTTCTTAATAATCTTTCGTTTAGTTTTTACTTTGAGTAGTAATCTATTGAATTTTGGAATTCTCCACCCCATACCTTCGTCAATTGTATATTTACAAGGATTGCATCTTCCACAAGCATTACCACCTTTTGTGGGACGATGGCAAAACTATGTCAATTCCATAATTGATAACCAACCTTTGTCACTAGAAATATTATACATTCGAATTTTCCCAAAATTTGTAATTGGATAATCATACCATCCAAATATATTAAGACCGTTGCAAAAGCTAATCAAATATGCAGTTAATTTATCTCAGGGTCATTTTGAGATATTTTGTGAACTTATGTTTTCAGTTTTATACCATTTCTTAATTGAAAACACTGTCATAAGTGTTTTTTAGATATTCATATTGAGTTATACTCTTAACTTTCTTCTTATCCGTTTCTTTTATAATCTTTACAACCCTTTCTTCCAATTTATCTATCGACTTGAACAT
>CALHCC010000084.1 GCA_937930675.1 uncultured Flavobacteriaceae bacterium | reverse complement strand
ACAAATGTATTTTTTGAATAGACTTATAACTAGTCTGTTTTTTCTTTAGCTTCTTAAGAGTAGCTAAACTTTCTTTAATTTGTATAGATTGGCGTAAACTCATACATAAATATACGTCATTATGTTTTTAAAATGGTATTAGACAATAGCCTATCGTAGTTAAATGCAAAATACCAATAATGATTTAACGAATACAAAGGTACATTTTCCTTTGTTTAAAAAAATAAATATGAATAAAATATTCGTGCTACTTATTTTTAGTGTCGTATTTGTAGGGTGTGCCCCTGTAGGTGGTTCTACACGTACTAAGCCTAAGTGTGATTTTAATATAAAAAGAGAAGTTGGGCTTACTAATTTAAATTTAAAAGATCCTAGTGGGATGTCTACACTCTATAAGAGTTTGTTTCCTGATTTTCAAAATAAAACATTAAGAGATGTAATTGAGACAAATGGGGATGGGAGTTTTTCCAATTCAGCTAAAATTGAAGTGGAAGTAAAAGCTAATGGAAGGAGTTGTACAGGTTCAGAAAGTCGTAGTTATAATACTAGTAAAAATAATGATGATATTAATTTTAGAAGTTTAAAAATTCCTTTTTTTAATATGACTATCCGTAATTAGTTCTAAGTGTTATTAAGAGCAGCAATGACTAATCTTTGATGTAGTTTTTCTTTATAATACCTTCTATTGAATTTATAACAGAATTCATTTAAATAACTCTGTATGTATTTTTCATCAATAACATTATGATGAATACCTAATAGCATTTTTTTAGCATTACTAATGACTCTATTTACCCATGGAAATTGTTTAGCAGACTCCGACTTATCAGGTTCTACTAATACTAAATGTTTAACGATTATTTCTTTGAGTTTACTGTATCCTCTGTAACCGTCTGAGAGTATTTCTGCTTTCTTATTAACTTTTTCTGCGACTTGGTGATTGATAGAATGAGCTGTTAAATCTTTCATTACTTGCATTTTTATAAACCCTACTTTACGATCTGGTTTGTGCTGATCTTTAGTAGCTATCTTTTTAGATTCAGCCATGACTAACACTTTAGATTGTTTTTGACTCCCTCTTCCCGTTTTTTGAGAATCACCATTGTTGTCCTCAGAGCTATTACATTCACTATCAACACCTTTTCTTTCTACTCTTTCAAAAAATCCTTCATCTATTTCTAAACTACCATTTAAAGAATACATAGCATCTCGTTTACCCATGACTATACGTAATTTATGCATCATGTACCAAACGGGTTCGTAACGTTTAAGTCCCAATAGTCTCTGCATTTCTAAAGCTGAAATACTTTTCTTGGTAAAAGTCATATACTTCATACAAAATAACCATGTAGAAAAACTCAAATTTGAATGTTCCATGACCGTACCACTTTTTAAACTAAAGCTACTAGAACAATTTGTACAGAAAAATCGAATACGACCTTTGGCAAATCTAAAAGTAGAGCAACCACATTTTTTACAGGTCAAACCTATAGATAATCTTTGGGCTTTGAAATATTCAATACAGGAGTTTTCATCTGGAAATTCTTTATGGAAATCGGATAATGTCATGATAGATATTTCCTTAAAGATATGGTAAAAGTTAGAAAAGTACTAATTACGGATAGTCGTATTTTTTAATAATGCGATTTTTTTTGGAGAAGTTTCAATGAAAATGAGAACAGATTCTTTTTTTGATTTTAATGGAAATGGATTAGTATACTATGTTTTATGGGAAACATCAACTAATAATCCAGGTAGGGGGATAAATGGTAATTTAATAGGTGAAAAAATGGTTGCTCATACTTTTAATAGTAAAACTATTTTAAGAGTTGTGTCTTACTATAGAGGCAGGAACATGAATGTAAGACTTTCAGATAATCTCCATAATTCGTTAGATTTTAAATAAATAAAAAATGAAAAAAATATTAAATACATTTATATATTGTCTGTTTGGTTTTATGATAAGCTCTTGCTCTAAAAATGAAAGTTTAAGTAGTGAATCTAATTCGGCAGAAGGTATCGAGCCTGATATCAATTTTAGCTCTAATTCGGGGAATAGTAAATACTCTTATTTTTTTGCAGATACCGATAACTCTATTGGTTTTAGTTCGTTAAAACCAGACCCTCTGACAGAATATTCAACAGTAGAAAACGTATCATCAAGTGAGGTGGATAAACAAACAAAAATCTCATTACATAATAGAGTTTTAATTCCTAGTGTTAATACAGAACATGTAAAGTTAAATTCAAGTATTTCAAACAATATATATGGTCATAAAGTAAACTTTAAAATACCTATTAGTAATCAATCTACTAATCAATTTTTTTCTTCTGTTAATGGAGCTAAGAATACAGGTTCAGAAACTCAAGCAGAGTTTGAAATGTATGTGCCTGAATTAATTGAAATTACAAGTCCAAAAAATAAATCATCGAGTGATTTATTTTTACCTTGTTATTATGATGGTTTTATTTTAGAATGGAATGCAGATGAAAAGAATGGAAATGGACTTGTAGTGATAGCAGAATATAAAGGAATGAATGCTATTCCATCTAATGATACTGATGAGTATATTATGAATATTGATATAATAGAGAATGATAATGGTAGTACAATATTAAATACTAGTTTGTTCGAAGGTATTCCAGATTTGTCTCTAGTTGATATAACATTAATGAGAGGTAATATTGATGTGCATGAAATACAAGGTAAATTGCATAAATTTTATGGGGAATCTCATGAGAAATTACCAATTGTATTGATGAGAAATTTTGATTCTATTGAAATAGTACAAGATTAATTTCATTATCCAATGAATATTTTAGCTAACCATAAATACAAATACATTTTTAGTGTTGAGGAAGTAAATGCTTTGGTACAAGCAGGTACTCCTTTTAGAGATGCTTATAAAATTGTAGGAGCTAAAATTGCCGAAGGAGAATTTAAGCCAAATTTAAATGTAAACCATACACATGTAGGTTCTGTAGGAAATTTACGATTAGATTTAATTAAAGAGAAAATGGAAGCTAATTTTTAGAGTATCATTCTAAGAAACAACCGATAAAAATAGGAGTAAAACTTATAGCGTGTTTTACTCCTATTTTTTTACTTTTATCTTTTTTGACATTAAAAAATAAGCTATATTACATAAAGGTTTTGTTAAAAATAAAATAAATTTGTTATCCCTAAATATAATAATAGTTACTTATGAAGCTTAAAAATATACCTATATTCATTTTTATTTTAATAAATTCATTTTCTTTTTCTCAGGTTATGTTGTATAAAAAAGTACAATTAGAGGGGGAGACAAGAGTAACGGATTTATTAAATAGAATGACATTGGATGAAAAGATAGATTTCTTGAGCGGTGCAGGGGATGTGTCTAATGAATTTGGTAAGTACAATGGGACTAAAGGGGCTAAAAGGTTAGATATTCCCCCATTTAAGGTTTTTCAAGGGTCTTATGGAGTAAATGCTACAGAATATTTGCGAAAAAATGGAATTTATTATCCTGTTCCATTAAATATGGCGAGTACTTGGAATTTAAACTTAATAGAGCGTTCTATGAATGCTTTAAGTAAAGAATTAAATGCAGCAGGAGGTCAATCTAATTTAGGACCAGGGATGAATATTATTAAGGATTTAAGAGCGGGACGTAGTTTTGAATATTTTACGGAAGACCCTTTTTTGAATGGAGAAATTGCAGCTTCATATGTAAGAGGTATTCAATCACAAAGAAATTTAGCCGTATTAAAACATTTTGTTTGTAATAATCAAGAAAGAGAACGCGATTATTTAAATGTAAATGTAAGTGAAAGAGCTTTGCGTGAAATTTATTTGCCAGGTTTTAAAAAAGCAGTTCAAAAAGGCGGAGCTTTAGCTTTAATGACCTCTTACAACAAAGTAAACGGAAAACACGTAACAGAAAACGAGCATTTGCTTACAGAAGTGTTAAAAAACGAATGGGGTTTTCAAGGAGTCGTAATGACGAATTGGGACGGTTCTGGAGCTTCAGCCTCTAAAATGATACAATCTGGAGTAGACTTAGAAATGCCTGTAGAAAATCAGTTTACTAAAGAAAATATTTTAGCTGCTATTGAAAAAAATCAAATTACCGAATCTAATATTGATGAAATGGTAAGAAGATTATTGGTGGTTACCTTTGTGTCTGGAGTTGTAGACAATTATCAGTTTGAAAACGCTAAGTTATTAGCAACCAAAGAGAGTGCTACCATTGCAAGAAAATTAGCAGAGGAATCGTTGATTTTGTTAAAGAATACCGATAAAATATTACCTCTAAATAATAAAAAAGTTAGAAGTATTGCAGTTATAGGGCCTAATGGAGATTATGGAACACATTTTAGAGAAGGAAAAAGAAGCTATGAAATGTTACAAGGAGGAGGGATTTCTAGTGTAGAGCCTGCTCTTAACAGGATGATAACTCCTTTACAAGGAATTAAAGCCTTAGCGAAGGGAGCTAATATTACTTATGAACCAGGATGTTATGGAGATCATGGGTGTACAGAAATTAAAAATCAATTTTTTATAAGCAAAGGAAATAAAAGAGGTTTAGATGCAAAATATTATGACAATGATGATTTTGAAGGAGCTCCGATAGAAAGATTAGATAGCAATGTTTCTTTTTCATGGGGAGAAAGACCTGAATTTATTAAAAATAGCGATAAACCATTTTCGGTTAGGTGGACAGGAAAGATAAATGCACCTACATCAAGATTGTATACGTTTGAAATACAGGCTCAAGGAATGGCAAGGGTATATGTTGATAACAAATTGGTGATTAACAAAAGAAAGAAAGACTTAGGCTGGGATCGATTTGCAATAGGAACAACACAATTACAAAAAGGGAAACATGATATTAGAGTAGAATTTAAACAATCTACTTCATCAAACGAATGTAAATTGTTATGGGATTATGGAAACGATAAATATTTGGCAAGAGCTATAGCATTGGCTAAAAAGTCTAAAGTAGTAATTATGCCTGTGGGAACTTCTGGTTTGTTAGAATCTGAGAAAATAGATAGAGATGAAAAATTAAACAGAACAGAAAGTTTAGCTTTGTCTTTAGCTCAAGAAAAATTAATACAAGAAGTCTCTAAAGTAAACAAAAACATTATTGTAGTGGTGTACTCTTCTGGAGTAGTTAGCGAAACATGGAGAAATAAAGTAAAAGCAATTATTCATGCGGGTTTTCCTGGTCAAGAAGGAGGTTATGCACTTGGAAATGTAATTTTTGGAAAAACAAACCCATCAGGAAAGTTAACCGTATCTATACCTAAATCTGTAGAACAGTATCATAAAAACACACGTACGTATAAAAAAGAGATTACCTACGATGATGGTGTTTTTGTAGGGTACAGACATTTTGATAAAAATAGTTTAGAACCCGCATACCCTTTTGGACATGGATTAAGTTATACAACTTTCGGGTATTCAAATCTTATTTGTGTGAGACCTTCTCCTCAAAAAAATAAAGTTACCGTTCGATTTAATGTCACAAATACAGGAAACGTAGAAGGTAAAGAAGTAGTACAGCTTTATGTAAGTGATGCAAAAAGTAGTGTAGAAAGACCTAAAAAAGAATTAAAAGCTTTTAAAAAAGTATTTCTAAAACCAGGAGAATCACAACTAGTATCTTTTGTTTTAGAGGACGACGCTTTTGCATATTTTAACGAAGAACAAAGAAAATGGGTGGTAGAACCAGGTCTATTTACCATTATGGTAGGTGGTAGTTCTAAAGATATTAAACAAACGTTCTCTATAAAATTATAAACGTTGTCATTTTAAAAAGGCCTAGCAATATTAATGTTGTTAGGCCTTTTTTTAAATAAAATCAAATTTTTAATAATGAATTTTATCACCTTAATTTTAAGTTAATATCTATGGTTTCATTAAGTGTTTTTGATGTTGTGGTGATTGTGTTGTTTTTTGCAATTACATTGCTAATTGGTGTTGTTGTGTCTAAAAAGGCTAATGAAAATACTTCTGAGTTTTTTTTATCAGGTAAAAACATGCCTTGGTGGTTATTGGGGCTGTCTATGGTGGCTACTACATTTTCTACAGATACTCCTAATTTAGTAACAGATATTGTAAGAAATAACGGAGTTGCAGGAAATTGGGTTTGGTGGGCTTTTTTAATCACAGGCTTGCTTACGGTATTTGTGTATGCAAAATTATGGAGAAAGTCTAATGTAAATACAGATATTGAATTTTATGAATTAAGGTATGGAGGAAAACCAGCACGTTTTTTAAGAGGATTCCGATCCTTGTATTTAGGCGTTGTTTTTAATGTAATGGCCATGGCAGGAGTTACTTTAGCAGCCATTAAAATAGGACAAATTATGCTAGGTTTAGACCCTTGGCAAACGGTGCTAAGTGCAGGTTTAATTACAGTGGTATTTAGTACGATAGGAGGATTTAGAGGAGTGGTGTATACAGATTTTGTGTTGTTTTTTGTAGCCATGTTAGGAGCTATAGGAGCAGCTTATTATTTAGTAAACTTACCAGAAATAGGAGGTTTGGATAAGTTGTTAACTCATAAAAACGTAGTTCCTAAATTATCGTTATTCCCCAACTTTTCTGATAGAGAATCTTTAATTACCTTATTAATTATCCCGTTGGCTGTACAGTGGTGGAGTTCTTGGTATCCGGGTGCAGAACCTGGAGGGGGAGGTTATATTGCTCAAAGAATGTTAGCAGCAAAAAATCAGAATCATGCCATAGGAGCTACGTTCTTTTTTAATATTATGCACTATGCATTAAGACCTTGGCCTTGGATTATCGTAGCTTTAACTTCTCTAGTTATCTATCCAGATTTATTGAGTATTAAAACAGCTTTTCCAAACATATCAGGAGATAAATTAGGACATGATTTAGCGTATTCCGCCATGTTAACACGTTTGCCAAGTGGTTTGTTGGGTTTGGTATTGGCTTCTTTGGTAGCAGCTTACATGAGTACCATGTCTACACATTTAAATTGGGGGGCTTCTTATGTGGTAAACGACTTGTATAAGCAACAAATACATCCAAAAGCTTCTGAGAAAGAATTGGTAATGGTCGGAAAAATCACAACCGTTGTTTTAATGTTATGTAGTGCTTTATTGGCCTTATTGTTAACCAATGCTTTGCAGTTGTTTGATGTGATTTTAATGTTTGGAGCAGGTACAGGGTTGTTGTTTATTTTACGATGGTTTTGGTGGAGAATTAATGCTTGGAGTGAGATAGCAGCCATGTTTTCTTCAGGAGTTATTTCGATACTATTAAATTTTACAGTTTTAAACAACTTGCTATTTAGTGCTCAAAATTCATTATTGCCTTCTTGGTCTAAATATCCTGTGATTGTATTTGTAACAACTTTTGTTTGGTTATTGGTAACGTATTTAACACCACCAGAATCAGAAACGGTACTGTATCGTTTTTATAACAAAATACAGCCTGAAGGTTTAGGATGGAGAAAAGTAATTTTAAATGCAGGTAAACATAAAATAGAATTAACACCTTCTCATCAAAAAGGAAATTTACCAAGAGGTATCGTAGCCATGCTTTTAGGCTGCGTTCTTATTTATAGTTGTTTGTTTGCTACAGGATATTGGATTTATGGTCAACAAAACTATGCTATAGGATGCTCTCTTTTGGTGGGTATATCGTCTTATCTATTAATTACAACTTGGAAAAAAATACAAAAAACAACACTTTAAATCATTTATTCTACAAACAAAAACATCTGTTTATAGTAGAAGTTATAAGTTGATGGAACTTTGTAAAATCAAGAAATACAAAACAAAATGAAAAAAATCTACAGGTTAAGCCTTTTGATATTTTTAGTTGCTTTTTTTGCAAAAGCACAGGATATTAACTTTAATAAATCTTGGAAGTTTTTAAAAGAGAAGGCAGAGGGTGCAGAGAAACCAGAATTTAATGATGCTAAGTGGCGTACATTAAATTTACCTCACGATTGGGCAATAGAAGGTCCTTTTGATATTAAATACAATGCAAGGTGTGGTGGTTTGCCGTTTCACGGAACAGGTTGGTATCGAAAGAAATTTAAAATGCTACCTGAAAACAAAGGAAAGGTAATAAGAATTGAATTTGAAGGAGCTATGTACAATGCTCATGTTTGGATAAACGGACATTTTTTAGGGAAACGACCTTATGGATATATAGGTTTTGAATACGATATGTCTAAATATTTAAAATACGATAATTCTGACAATGTAATTGCTGTTCGATTAACTCCAGAAGATTTATCCTCTAGATGGTATCCAGGTGCCGGATTGTATAGATCGGTTTGGTTGCGAATAGACGAACCTATTTATATTGATACTTGGGGAACCTATTTTAAAACACCAACGGTAACAGATGAGCTTGCAGTGGTGCAGAACGAAACCACTATTGTAAATAAAAAAAATACAGAGGTACAGGTGGAAGTTCAGCACGATTACATTTCTCCTACAGGACAACGAGTAGCATCAGAAAAAGAAAAAATAACGATTCCTCCAAATTCTAAGCAAATATCTGCTACTTATGCAAATATAGAAGACCCTAAAAAATGGAATACGAAAACACCACATTTGTACAATGTGATTACAACACTTTATGAAGATGGAGTTAAGATAGATTCTTATTTAACAAGAATTGGGTTGAGATCTATTTATTATAGCACAGAAGGGTTCTTTTTAAATGGAGAAAAAATACGTTTTAACGGAGTTTGTTTGCATCATGATAATGGTGGTTTAGGTACTGCTGTATATCGTAGAGCAGATGAAAGAAAACTTCAGATAATGAAACGTATGGGAGCAAATGCTATAAGAACAAGTCACAACCCACCTTCAAGAGAATTGTTAGAATTATGCGATGAATTAGGATTGATGGTGTTAGATGAGGCTTTTGATGTTTGGGAGAAAGAAAAAGTACCTAATGGGTATAATAAGTTTTTTAAAGAATGGGCGGAACGAGATTTAAAAGACATGATTCGACGAGATAGAAACCATCCAAGTGTGGTGATGTGGAGTATTGGAAATGAAATTAAAGAACAATTTAACCGAAAAAATGGTTACAAGATAGCTAAAAGATTACACGATTATTGTGTGGAGATGGACCCATCTCGTCCAACCACGATGGGAATGGATAACTATATCAATCCTTATACATTTAACTTTGCACAACAAGTACAAATATCAGGAGTAAATTACAAACCTTCTAAGTACGAAGAATTACATCAAATGTTTCCGCAATTACCTATTTATGGATCGGAAACATCTAGCTGTACTAGTAGTAGAGGAATTTATCATTTACCAATAGAAAAATATGAAACACATAAATCGCTACATGTTACAAGTTATGATATTATAGGTCCTTCGTGGGCATATCCTCCAGATATTGAGTTTCATTTTCAAGAAAAAAGTCCAAATGTAATGGGGGAGTTTATTTGGACAGGTTTTGATTATTTAGGAGAACCAACACCTTATGGTGGTAAAGACAATTCAACCAACGGTTATTGGAATGGGCATTGGCCGTCTCATGCTTCTTATTTTGGAGCGGTAGACATGTGTGGTTTTCCTAAAGATAGATATTACTTGTATCAAAGTCATTGGACCAAAGAACCAATGATACATTTGTTACCACATTGGAATTGGAAAGGTATGGAAGGACAAAATATTCCCGTGTATTGTTATACCAATTGCGATGAAGCAGAACTTTTTGTGAATGGAGTTTCTATGGGTAAAAAAGTAAAAGGAAAAGATTTTACAGAAATTAAGGTAGATTTTGTTAGATACAAACCTAAAACATTTCAATCTAAATATAGATTATCTTGGGAAGTACCTTATAAAAAAGGAAATATTAAAGTAGTAGGTTATAAAAATGGAGAAGCGGTTAAAGAAACACAAATTTTTACAGCAGGTAAACCTGCAAAAGTAGAACTATCGGTAGATAGATCTGTTATAAAAGCAGATGGTAACGATTTGGCTTATGTTACCGTTCAAATAAAAGATAAAGATGGGAACTTATGCCCTAATGCAGACAATTTAGTTAAATTTTCAATTAAAGGAGAAGGAACTTTAGCAGCGGTAGATAATGGAAATCAAATCAGTTTAGAATCTTTTCAAGAACCTAAACGAAAAGCATTTAGTGGTAAATGTTTGTTAGTGGTAAAATCCACAGAAAATAAAGGAAGAATTATGATAGAAGCAAAATCAAAATTATTAAAATCATCTAAACTTGTTTTAAAATCTAAATAAGGGTAGTTAAATAATAGTTTATATCGTGTTTAAAATTCAGATTTCAAAATATATTAGGAATTATCAATTTTATTTAATTGATGGAATGTGGTGAAACATTTGATACTAACAAGAAAGAAGAAATGGACGCTAAGAGTCTTAAAACTTGAGAGTATAAAAATTGATGTGCAAGTATTAAGAAGGTTTTCCTTGGGCTAAAAATGGAGAGAAATGGAGTTAAAAGAGAAAGTATTCGAATTAGGAGTGTAAAGTTTTAAGGACTGAGCTACTATACTAAAAAAAGCCGAAAGTGAAAATCTTTACTTTCGGCTTTTTTAGTTTGAGTTGCTATTGTTTTTTCTTAACGTAATCTTTCGCTTGACACGGAATCTTATACTGTTTTTTTATCATCAATATTAATTAAATGTAGTTTGGCATGACTGATAAGGTGCTTTTAATTTCTTTTGTAATAACTCACAATACTTGCTTTGGCTAAAGTATTATTGTTTAAATAATAGCCTACAATAGCTGCATTGGTGTTTTTATCCAATCCAAGTTTGTCAGTTTTTAAAGCATAAACGGTAATCATGTATTGGTGTAATCCATGTCCTTTAGGCGGACAAGGTCCACCATATCCATGGGTGCCATAATCGGTAATACTTTGAATGGCTTGTTTAGGAGCCAAGTTTAAGTTGATGTTTCCTGCATTGGCAACCAATTCGTTAACATTGGCAGGAATGTCAAATACTAACCAGTGCCACCATCCACTACCTGTAGGAGCATCTGGATCGTACATGGTGATGGCAAAGCTTTTGGTTCCTTTAGGGGCGTTTTTCCAAGATAATTGAGGAGATTCGTTTTTACCAGTACATCCAAACCCATTAAATTCTTCGGATTTTGTAGTTACTCCACCTATAGTTTCACTGGTAAGTGTAAACGTGTTTTGTGCAGATAGACTATTGCTAAAAGTAGCGATAAGTGCAAAAATTAGAAAATGTTTTTTCATGATGTTTAAATTTTTAGGTGTATACAAATTTATAAAGGTAGTGCCATTTGTGTAGTAATTAGATCAAAAAATATTGCTTAAAAGATATTTAGTGAATAATAATTTGTTGTTTTTCAATTTCTTTGTTGCTCTTATAAAGATAGGTAGTAATAGGATATTTAATTTTTAATAGGTTGTCTAGTAGTGTCTATAACAGAGTTAATTAGTGTGTTTTACGCCTGCTAAAATCTCAGTAGCTATATGGTTGTTTTTTGGAGGTATAGGACAAATAAAATTTTTGTTATAGGCACAATAAGGGTTGTAAGCCTTGTTAAAGTCTAAGGTGATGTAACCTGTAGGAATTTCAGGAATGGTAGTTTCTATATATCTACCTCCGCTATACGTTGTTTTACCATTGGTATTATCGGTAAAAGGGATAAACAAATAATTTTGATAGCCTCTTTTGTTTTTTAAAGACACATTTTGATAAATAGTTACGGTGTGCTGTTTGTTATAAAGTGTAAACGTAGCCAAGGCATAGGGTTGATAAGCATCGTTCTGCTTGCCTGTTGTTTTCATATAAAAAACAGGGCTGTTAAATGTGTAGGTTAGTTTTGCTTTTACTTTATAGGTTAAATCAACTGGAAAAAAAGGGAGCGTACTAAATGCTTTACGTTTACTTTTAGGTAGTGGACTTTCTTTAGATTCTCTAAAAAAATTATTTAATGTTGCTCTGTGTTGGATAATTTGTTCAGTGTAATTTTTTTGAGCATTTATGTTGCTTAGAGCAAAGCAAAAAAATAGGAGAAATAAAATTGTCTTTTTCATGTACTAAGCTTTGGTGATTTTAGCTAAATAATCGTAATGCTCTCCTTCTTGTATCAGTTCACAATTTAAACCATTATAAACGGCACAACGTTGTAACGTATTGTAATCTACATATAGCCAATCAAAAGTTTCAGATTGTTGTTCTTTGTAATGCATCCAAAAATGAACTTCTCCGTAATAATCTTGAGTAGCATCTATCCAATGCTCTCCATTTTCATCTTCAAACATGTAAACAATATCAGAAGAATCTATTAAAATTTGCCCTCCTGGGGCTAAGAAAGTAGAAAGATGTGTTAAAAAACCTACTAATTTAGCTAGTTTGCCACAAATACCTGTTCCGTTCATCAACACCAAAATAGTATCAAATTTTTCATTCGTTGTAAAGTCATAAATACTCGTATTTACTACATGATTTACTCCCCTATCTTGTGCAACTTCTATAGCTCCCCTAGAAATATCAATGGCAGTTACTTTTAAGTGTTTGCTTTGTTGTAAATACAAGGCATGACTACCAGAACCACAGCCTACATCTAACACTTTTCCTTTAGCTAATTGTAAAGCTTTTTGTTCTAAAGGAGGCATTTCATTAAAATTTCTTAATAAATATTCTAAAGGCATTTCATCTTCTTCTGAAATAGAAGAATGTGTAACTAATTTGTCTTTAGTATTTTGATGAAAGTAATATGCTTTTAAAGCATTTCCTAAAACGTCAGTCATTTTTTGGTATTGAAAATTAAGAACTTACAAAATAACTTGAATTAAAACACATTTTATAAAAAATGTAAATATTTTTTTTTCAGGTAATTCTTTGAAAAATACGTCGACCGAAGTAGCACATTAACAATTAAAATTTAAAATATGTTATTAAAAAAAATGATGTTAGGAGCTATTTTGGCTGGGTCAATTATCTCTTGTAGTAGTGATGATGATTCAGGTTCAATAACCAATGGAGAAGGTTTAGTAGAGACTCCATCGAGTATTTCAGCCTTAGAAGAATCTAATATGTTGTTAGAAAGTATTAGACAAGATGGGGGAATTCCTTACAATGCAGCAAGTCCTGCTTTAAGCTTCACGGATGCTCAAAACGTGTTTTTACCAAGTGTTTTAGGACTTGATTTTCGTATAGATAGAAACGTAGTTCCTGCAGGTCCTACAGCTAGATTCCCAATGTTTCAGGGATGGGAAACGTTGCCTGAAGGTGGAGTTAGAGAAGGATATTATGTAATTACAGAAAGCTCTAGTAGAGAAATGGCAGAAGCTATGGGAATTATTTATGCTCCTAGAATGGCTAATGCTATAGGTTCTGATGGAGTACAGCAAGGAACGTTTACAGAAGATGGGAGATTGGTTTTTGAAGGGTCTGTAGATTTCTCTCCAAAAAGATCTTTAGTTCCTGGAACACCTAATGGGACTTTGGTTGGGTTTCCTCCAGCTAATGTAGTACCAGGAGCAAAAGCAAGTGACAAATGGTCTTCTTACGTAGTATTGCCAAGTGGTACGGTAATTAACGCACAAATGGTGGCAAACAGTACTGGTATTCACGATAGAATTCCGAATCCAGAGGGTAATACTGTTGAGTTTCAAGATGCATTAGACAATCCAAATTTAAGTAAAGCAAAAGCATCTGTAGTAATGCAATTGTTAGACGGATGGCAAGGTGGTGAAAAATATTATTTCCATATTGTAACAGATACTTCTGCAGAAGGACCAGCCGCAATCGAATTAGGAGTTTTTGCTCCAAGATTGGCAAAATTACCAACGTTTGGAATTTTTCCAGGAGGTTCTATGTTACCATTTTCTCCAACTGCAAACGGTATTATTGACGAAGATGGAAACTTTCAAGGGTTAAATACAGCTGTGAATAGTGAAAATCAAGTAATGGATCCTACCAATACATTTCCAATAGACCCTACAGATACAACGTATGCACCAATGTGGGATGCACATATTACCGAGTTTAAGGAACTTGATAATCGTGTAATTTTAAAGAGTTTTGAACAAATTAACCAATTGTTAGAAGACGGTACTTTAATACCATTTAGAGGGAATAGTGCACCAACGGGGCAAAATTCTTTATCATCTCTATTATCTCCAACAGAAGCTATTATTAACTGCCCAGTGATTGCACAACCTAGAGCTGCTGCTATTGGACAAATTATAGGAGAGCCTACCAATGAATAGATAATGTTTTAGTTAGTTTTATTTTTATTTGTAAAAAAGAGATCCAAATGTATTTGGGTCTCTTTTTGATTTAAATAAAATGATAGAATTTTATTGTACTTGTGTTCTCTTTTTTACTTTTGGGATTAATGAATACATTAAATATCAATCCAGAAAAAGGAGATTATTATACCAATGAACAAGGCTACAGAGTGTTTACAGAACAATACCATTTAAAAAGAGGATATTGTTGTAAAAGCGGATGTAAGCATTGTCCGTACGGCTATGATAAAAAAACAGACTCTTTTAAAAAATAAAAAACATGAAAAAAATAATAGTAGCTGCCATGGTGTTAAGTTTAACAAGTTGTGCAGAATTAAATCATATCGTAAATAATTTACCCTTAGAACAGTTAACCAAAGGAGGGGCTTTAACTAATTTAGATATTTCTAACGGATTAAAAGCTGCGTTAGACAAAGGAATATCAGACCAAGTAAGTAAATTAACTGCAGAAAAAGGTTTTTACAACAATCAATTGGTGAAAATAGCACTGCCAGCAGAGCTTAAAAAAGTGGACGAAACGTTAAGAAAGTTTGGTTTAGGGGATTTAGCAGACAAAGGTTTAATAGCTTTAAACGCTACCGCATCGGATGCCGTTAAAACAGCAACCCCTATTTTTGTAAATGCAATTAAGAGAATGAATTTTAACGATGCTCGTGCCATTTTAATGGGAGATAACAAAGCTGCTACTACGTATTTAACCAAAACAACCAACAATCAGTTGTATGCGTCTTTTAATCCCGTAATTAAAAATTCTTTTGATAAAGTAGGGGCTGCTGAAATTTGGACACAATTAATTACAAAATACAATCAAATCCCTTTTATCAGTAAAGTAAACCCTGATTTAACAGATTACGTAACGCAAAAAGCATTGTCTGGCGTGTATACGATGATTGCTGTTGAAGAACAAAAGATTAGAACTGATTTTTCTGAAAGATCATCAGCGTTGCTACAAAAAGTATTTGCATTACAGGATAAAAAATAATAGAGAAGTTAGGAAAAAAAGCTAGCTTTTATCGTTAAAAACATCAAAGACCTTTATAAAATGATTCAACAATTAAAACATTTATTTTTACGTAGTATCTTTTTTTTATGTTTAGTATTCATAAGTACTTCATGTCATCAAAAACAAGTAAAAAAAAACATAAATGCTGTGCCTATTTATGTATCTAATGTGTTTCCAGAAAAGGGATTAACAGATCCTCATAACATAATTGTAGATGGAAAATTATATGTGTTTTGTGGTCACGATAAAAGTTGGTTTACAGAAGATAGTTGGTTGATGGATCGATGGGAAATACATACAACTACAAATTTAAAAGATTGGACAAAGGAAGGAGAAATAGTACCTACAGACACGTATATTGGTAATCAACCGAATTGTTGGGCAGGAGATATTGTAGAACGAAACGGAAAATATTACTGGTATTTTTCTAATAGAAATATAAATACTGGAGTGATGGTGGCAGATCGTCCTCAAGGTCCTTTTAAAGATGCTTTGGGAAAACCATTATTGCCTAAAAATATTATAAAAGGCCATCCTTATGATCCTGAAATTTATGAAGAAAATGGAGTATATACTTTGTTTTTTGGGGCAGGACAGTATTGGGCAGTCACTTTAAACGAAGATATGATTTCGTTAAAAGATAAGCCTAGAAAAATAAAAATAGTAGACAAACAAGGAAATGATAAATGGACAGCTGATAAGTCTACTGTTTTTAAAAATAAGGATCATTATTATTTAGTTTGGGGAGCTAATTATGCCATGAGTAAAAATTTATACGGACCTTATACCTATCAGGGAGGTTTTGTAAAAGGAGGGCACAATTCAGTATTTCAATGGAAAGATCAATGGTATGCCTTAACAGAAAATAAAGATATTAGTTTGTTTTACAGAGGTGTTTCTTTAAAACCATTTGATTTTAATGCAGATGGAACCATTAAATTAGCGGCAAACGATAATGATTTTCCGCACCATGGACGTGCATGGAATTTTACAAATTCTAGTATGGGTTGGAGAACCGCTCATCATAAAAATGTAGAATGGAATAATGAGGGGACTATTGGTATTCGTTTAGAGGATACACCGTTTATGGAGAGTGCTTTGTGGACACTTGCGGATATCACCGAAAATAGTGTTTTAAACATTAAATTTAAAAACAATAGCCCTGCCAAAAAAATACAGATATACATTGCGAGTTACGATCCTAAAGAAGAGAAAAAAATTAAAGGAAACTTTTGGAAAAGAACTCAAATAAACTGGGAAGAACAAGTATTGATTACTTTAGAAATA
>CALHCC010000083.1 GCA_937930675.1 uncultured Flavobacteriaceae bacterium | reverse complement strand
CACGCTCGTTTACAAAACCTACAGTTCCTTCTAAAGCAGCATCAAACTCTTTTAATTGAGCTTCATCAACCTCATCAATACCTTCTTCGTATTTATGCCAGTTAAAGTTTGCTAAAAATTCTTGTGGGTTTACTTGTACAGCTTCTTGCTCTTGAGCTTCTACTGTGTTTTGGTTTTCTTCAGACATGTGTCTAAATAAATTTGTATTTAGCTGAAAGTCAGTTTTAAAGACGAGTAATTACAACTAAAGATGTTATCATTAAATTATTTTCTATCCTTTTTTTAAACCTAGCTCGTCAAAAAGGACTGCAAATATACAATATTTTTAAATCAAAGTATCAGATTTTCAAAGATTTAATCGCTACTCATAAAATAACCTATGTTATTTTAAAGTTAAGTTTTTTTATTTTAAACAATTATAAATAAAAATAATTTTTAGTTTTGAGAATAGAAAAAAACAAACGCTATGAAAATTACGAAAACTATTTTCCTCTGTACTTTTATACTTATGAGTATAAATAATGGTAGTGCTCAAACAAATTCAGAAACAAATACAAATATTATTCATCCTAAATTAAACGAATTAAGGTTAGGTGGTGCGGTATCAAATGGTGCCGAACTAAGTATATCTTATGAACGATTTTTAATAGGTGAAGCTAGTATAGGAGCAAGAGGACGATTTTTAGCTTCAAAAACTATTGATGAAGAAATTGGTTTTATAGAAGACTTAAATTTAAGTTTTGTTGCTAGGTATTATTCTCATGATATTTTTAAAGAACCTAAAACTTTTGTTTTTTACCTAGAAGGCACCTTTGGTTATGCCAAAATACTTGAAAAAGAAACTGTGAGACAAACAAATTCACAAGGTAACCTAATCATTAAAAGAGACCTCGTAAGCTCTGATAATTCTGTAGCGTCCATAGGTTTAGGATTAAAAGCTTTTATAGGAAAAAAACTAACTATTGAAACAGGATTTGGATTAGGAGGATATTTCAAAGAAATAGACTCTGATGTTGGTTATGGCTTTCTTAATTTAGAACTAGGTTACAGATTTTAAAAAAAACTATTATGAAAAAGATTCTATTCTTACTATTTACAATGTTACTTACAAAATGTACAATTGATGATGAAAGCTCTATTAATAGAGAAACTCCTACTGATTTTAATCAAGATATTTCAGATAAATCTATCTTTACATTAAGTACTCCTATTGAATTAAAAATTACAAATTTAAATCTATCTGACGATAACACTGCTGAATACAAAGTTTCTGATACCTTAAAGTTTAACTTAAAATTTAATGCGAATTATCAAGATACTGCCACAGACACATACGATATTTTAGAAAGTACAGGAGCTAGTGAATATTTATATAAAATCAGTCAAGAACAAAATTCAATAGGCTTAAGTCAACTTATAGATCTAGATTTATTATCTAAAAACCCTGAACTTAAAAAATTAAGCCCTATAGAAATCAAAACATCTCCCATCTATAAAGATTTGTTTATTAATTCTAACAGAATACCTCTAAAATACAATAGCACTACAAAAAGCTACGAAATAAATTTTGGTGTCATTTTAAAAAACACACTTCCAAAATCTAGATTAACCAATCATCTTATTACGAGTACCATAACAGAAAACATTCCCACAAATAAAGATATTGTTATTAGAATACCTGTTATTAATGATTTCTCAGGAATCAATATTAGAATCACTGAGTAATTTAAATAAATAGATTCTTAAAACTCATCAATTCCTTCTTGTAACCAACTTAAATATTCTTTAACATTAGGCGTATACCCTATCGGTGTATTTAAGTCGTTTCCGTCTATATCTATCACCACATAAAAAGGCTGAGCATTAGTTTTATACTTTGCCTCTTGTAATTCAGACCATTTTTGTCCTTTATACTTATAAGGTTTCCCTGTTAGTTTAGATACTTCTTCTACTTCAAATTTCTGTCTATCGTCTACATGTAAAGAAATCAACACCACATCGTTTTGCAACAACTTTAACACTTGAGCATCCGTCCAAACGTTTTGTTCCATCTTTCTACAATTTACACAAGCGTAGCCTGTAAAATCTAACAAAATGGATTTGTTTACTTTTTTAGCGTAGGCCAATCCTTTTTCATAATCTTTAAAAGCAAGAATATTGTAGGGTTCTAAAACATGTGCCCCTTCTGGTAAATCGGTATGTTCTTTTGCAGTGGTAGCACTTCCCAAACCTCTAGGCGATTCACTATATTCTAAAGGAGGCACAAAGGCTCCTATTAATTTTACTGGAGCTCCAAACAAACCAGGAACCATGTACACAACAAATACAAAAGATACCATTGCTAAAGATAATCGGGTAATTGATAATTGCTCTACCGCTTGATAATCGTGTGGCAATCTTATTTTACCTAATAAATAAATTCCTAATAGTAAGAAAATTACAATCCAAATAGCAATAAACACTTCTCGCTCTAACCAATGTGATTGCAATACCAAATCTGCATTGGATAAAAATTTAAACGCTAATGCCAACTCTAAGAATCCTAATACTACTTTTACGGTATTTAACCATCCGCCAGATTTTGGCAGAGAGTTCATCCACCCAGGGAAAATTGCAAACAGCGTAAAAGGCAACGCAATCGCTAAAGAGAACCCTAACATAGAAATTACAGGAGCAATCCCTCCATGTGCTGCAGATTCTACCAAAGCAGTACCTACAATAGGCCCTGTACAAGAAAAGGAAACTACAGCCAAAGCTAGAGCCATAAAAAAGATTCCTATTAAACCTCCTCTATCTGCTTTTTCATCCAACTTAGTTCCCCAAGAACTTGGCAATACTAACTCATAAGCTCCTAGAAAAGAGAGTGCAAAAAACACCAAAATGGCAAAAAACACAACATTAAAAGAAACACTTGTTGCTAGTTTGTTTAAGGAATCTGCTCCAAAAACCCCAACAACAAATGTTCCTAACAACACGTAAATCACTACAATACTCACTCCATAAATAATCGCATTTTTAATACCTACAGCCCTGTTTTTACTTTGCTTGGTAAAAAAACTAACCGTCATAGGAATCATAGGAAATACACACGGGGTGATTAACGCAGACAATCCTGCTAAAAAACTTAGTAAAAAGAGCACTAAATAACTTTGCTTTTTATTATTTGTATCAACAGAAGTAACAACTTCTTCTTCCTTATTATTGAATGTTGTTTGTTTTACAGAAGAGATATCATAAATTAAATCAACCTCTTTAGGCGGTAAACACATTTCATCGTTACACACCATAAATTCTACAGAAGCCTTTAATTTTTGTGATTTTTTATCCAACTTAACCACTTGTTTAAACGTAGCTTTGTTTTCAAAATACTTCAACTCCATTTCAAACGTAGGATCTTGTACTACTTTCCCTTCTCCTTCGGTAGTAGCTCCCACTAACGTTATTCCTTTTGGATAAAAAAAGGTAGTAGGAATAGGACCTCCTTCTTGAATATTTTGAGCATACATATGCCAACCCTCTTCAATAGTTGCTGTAGCAACTAAAATAGTTTCTCCTTTTTTATTTTGCTCGACAGAGGTTTTCCAAGATACTGGACTAAAAACTTGTGCTGTAGTTGTAAAAACTACTAAAAAAACAAATAACCTAATTAGTAAAGATGTTATTTTCATATAAATTAAATTTAACTATCAGACGTATAATATAAGTCTTATTTACATTCTTAAAAATATTATAAAATATCTTTAAACAACAACTTTATGTTTCCATAGCTATTGTTTAAACATGCTAAAGAGGCTTCTTTGGTTTTGTAAACAACCTCTGTAATTCCTTCTTCTACCTGAGGAATTAACACATCATTTTCTTGTGTTGTTTTCATTTGAAACCAATAAGTAACCTTCATTATATTTTTAGTTCCCTGTTTAAAAACATGATAGGTAGTTTGCAAAGCTTTTTCAATTTCTAAATCACGTACATTACACTCCTCTTCTACCTCTCTTAGCGCTGCTATTTCTTTAGACTCTCCTTTTTCTATATGTCCCTTGGGTAAATCCCATGTACCAAACCTATAAATCCAAAGATAACTACCTGATTTGTTTTGCACTACCCCACCTGCAGCCTCTCTCACTTCAAAGTTTTCTAAAAAATTGCACCAGTCATGTGGCAAATTCTCACAAATAACATTTATTTTTGCGAGACAATTCTGATGAACCCCATTTAAAAAAAAATGAAAATCTAGTTCCTGATACGCTACCGTCTCTCCGTCTTCTAAAACGGTATCGTTGGTTGTAAAAAAAACAAGAACTTCATTGATAAAAACTTTATACATTTGCCATATGATTTTTAACAAAGATACAGCAAATAATACTGCAGAGCAGCTTTTAAAAATTAAAGCTATTAAACTTCAACCCAACGATCCTTTTATATGGGCATCGGGTTGGAAATCTCCTATTTATTGCGATAACAGAATTACACTGTCCTACCCAGCTATTAGAAACTTCTTAAGAATAAACATGGCCAAGGTCATTGAAGAAAAATACGGAAAACCTGATGTAATTGCGGGAGTCGCTACAGGAGCCATTGCCATAGGAGTATTAATTGCTCAAGAACTAGGAATTCCTTTTGTTTATGTACGCCCAGAACCTAAAAAACACGGTAGAAAAAACCAAATAGAAGGCTACTTAGAAAAAGGATCTAATGTAATTGTTATAGAAGACTTAATTAGTACCGGAAAAAGTAGTTTACAAGCCGTAGAAGCTTTAAAAGAAGCAAATGCCAACGTAAAAGGAATGATGGCCATTTTTACGTACGGGTTTCCTATTGCAGAAGAAAACTTTAAAAAAGCGAATATAGATTTAACCACTTTAAGTAATTACTCTATATTACTGGAACAAGCGGTTAAAAACGATTATATTACAGCTGCTGAATTAGCTCTAGTACAAACTTGGAGAAAAGCTCCAGACCAGTGGTCTAATACAGAAGATTAAATACTCTTTAACCTCTATAAAAAGCATCTTAATTTATAGTATTTAAGATGCTTTTTACTTTATTTTTCACAACACTCCTATGAAGTTAGAAACTCCTAAAACGTCCATTGCCAAATCACAAGAAGCAGCTTTTAATTTTTTAATAGATCTTAAAAACTTTGAAAAATTGATGCCTGATACCATTGACAAATTCGCTGTGGATGGAGATTCTTTTTTATTTGCACTTTCTGGAATGCCAGAAATTAGATTGGTGTTAACCGAAAAACACCCTTTTCATAAAATTGTTTTAAGTGCAGCTTCTAGCAAATTAGATTTTGATTTAACCGTACTCTTAAACTCAGTATCCGAGAATATTACGGAAGCTCAACTCTTTTTCGATGGAAACTTTAATCCTATGATGGCCATGATGGTAAAAAAACCATTAACCAATTTTATGAATACTTTAAGCGAAAATTTAAAAACTATTTAAAG
>CALHCC010000082.1 GCA_937930675.1 uncultured Flavobacteriaceae bacterium | reverse complement strand
AAATCGTCTTTCTTTTGCTCTAGGGTTTACAGTCCATACCATATTATTATTATCAACAATCATATTTGCTGTCCAAGTTTGATTTACTGATTGATGACCTGGAAGAATAAAATTAGTATTATTATTTGTCCACCTTTCTTGTACTGTGTATACTTCTGGTATACCAGGGTTATCCTCTAATTCCTTTTGATTGTTTCTAATGTCTAAAATTCCTGATTTAAAACTAGCAACTAAAGTTCTTGAACTATCAAAAGGATCTACAATGGCCTTAACACAGTCTGGTGTACGATTAATTTCATCAAAATTTAAGTAAGTCCATTGAGAGTTTTTAAAAATATTTATGCCAAGTGTTTTGTCTAAAGAATTATGAGACCCTTGATCGTGACCTCCATAAGTAATCCATCTTTCATCATTTTTAACTGTTATTGAAAAAGCATCGTTTCTAAAAGGACCATCAGGATGGATTTCTTTATAATTTTTCTTATCAGAAAGATTTGTTTCCAAAATTCCAAACTCTAAGGTGGCAACATATACTTCACCATTTTTTAAAATGGTTTTTTTAGGCACAAACTCATGAGATTCGCTATCTGAAACAATAATTTGATCAATAAGACTAAAAGAATTAGGATTATAGAAACTTATCGTACTTGGGGTAGTTACCACCAAATTATTGTTAGAAAAAGACAAATCATTTAACGAATTTGGAAAAGTTATTTTTATCTGATTTATATCTGTAACACTTCTTAGAGAGTTATTCAATACAAAAAAAACTTCATTGTTAAATGTCTCCAAAAAATTAATATCACCATCAATAATTTTAACCCAATTTCTAAAATTCTCCGCCCCTCTTAGCGTTAGATTGTTCTCAAAATTATAACTATAAAGACCTTTATTTGTTGCAGCATACAATATATTATTATGAACTGTCATTTTACGAACCCTTAAAGGCTCCGCAGTGCTTGACAACGTAAAAAAATCTCCTATTTCTCTATCCTTAATATTCAACTCTATAATACCATAATCTCCATATGCTAATACAAAATTTTGATCTACATAAAAACCATTTACTTTTCTGCTGATTAACGTTTCATTTTCAATCAATCCTGTAATCGGAAATACATTTGTATTGTCAGTAACTATTTGAATTAAACCATTTTCATATCCAACAATTACATTACCTGTTAAACCATCAAACGAAATAGTACTCGTTTGTTCTGCTACCAAACCATTTACTGATGAAATTTTATTTATATCCTTTGATTCTAAATTATATACAAACAAAGCATTTTCGGATGCTGCATATAAGTTATCTTCAACAATCAAAAAATCTTTTATATTGTTATATGAATATAAATCTTCCCATTGATTAGAGAAGTCTTGCTGCCCTTGTACAAACTGAACAACAAGAAAAAAGCTGATTATAATATATTTCATAAGGTCTTACAGTAATTATAAAGTATAAAAATATGGTTCTCAAATTATTTATTACTATTAAATATACTTTTATCTTTTTGATAATTAAATTTTTGAATATCTATTAAATCCAGTACACTGTGGTATAAAAAATCTGTTGTAATATTATCTTTTGTATTATTATTCAACGATTTAATCTTCAAGCTATTGTGTTCTTCAAATTCATCCGAATACCAAACCAAACAAGCAGGGTTTTTACTAGATTCATTATTTTGAGCGTGAAGCCACTTGCCATTCTCTCCCAAAGTCTCTCCGTGATCTGACAAATAAATTAACACTATTTGTTGTTCTTTAGCTTCTAAAAACGAAATAATATGATTTAAAAAATAATCTAAATACACAATTGTATTGTCATAAGAGTTTATCATTTCTTCTGGAGAATTAGATGGTATGTATTTTGACGTAATTACGGGTTGAAACTTTTGGAAATTTTTAGGGTACCTGCTTTCATACCACCAATGACTTCCAATCATATGTAAGGTATAAAAACTTGAATTATTACCTGTAAACTTATTTTCAAAAATTTCTAACAAGTCTCCATCTAATTTTTTACGATAACTTAAAACAGAGTGTTCTATATCTATTAACTCCGATTCTTTATTTTCTAAAATAAAATCTCGATAACTAAGTTCTGGAGTTTGATTTCCAATCCAAAATGTATTGTAATTTGCTTTATTTAATACAGAATATAAAGAATATACACCTTCTATCTTCTTTTCTTCGTCTGCTTCTACACTGTCATTTGTTAAAATTTGAGGAACACTTTTTGACGTGTAAGTATTAGATGTATAAATATTTTTAAAAGAAACTATATTTTTTCTAGAAGATAATAATGGAGTCGTTTCTCTAATATATCCATTTAATTGTAAGTTCTTTGCTCTTACAGATTCTCCTAAAACGAAAACAACGTTTATTTTATTGTTTGCATATACATTACTTTTTATCTCTTTAATTACTAAAGGTTTTTGATTTATATATTTTAATGTTTCGTAATAAGCTACGTATGGCATTCTTCTTTTAAAGATTCCATGTTTTTTGAACTCTGCAGTAAAAAACAATGCAATTGCCGCAATTGATAATAAAGAACCTATAAAAATTAATTTACGATTAATTTTAACTTTAGAATAAAGCTTTTGCAAGCTACAAATAACAATAATTGTTATTACTAAATACAATACAAATGGTAAAGAAATTACATCTACGTAAATATCTGGTTTAGACTCTAAAGAAACCTGAATTAAATCTACAGATATACTAATATCTAATGTATAAACCCAAAAAGAAATGAGAGAAAAAAACAGAAATAATAAACTAAACAAAATTCTGAAAAGCCATTTATTTAAAGTTAAAACAAATGAAAAACCAAATAAGGTAAATTGCAGTAATCCAAAATGAACTGCGTAAACTATATAGTCCTTAACTGTATTTAAAGGTATGTGTATGTAAGAGGATAAACTTATAAAAACAGCAATACATAAATTTAGGTAAAGATAAAACACCTTTTTTTTTGTAAAAAATTTACTTACCATTTAACAAAGGAAAATATTTATTAATAATTTTTATTATTAGTGAAATTATTATAAGCTGAAGAATTGAAATAAAAAACTTTTCTAATTCATTAAAAACAAAAACACTGGTACCAAATAAAACTAGTAATATTAATTTAATAAAGGTTAAAGTTCTAATTTGTGTAGCCAAAATAACAATAGTATTTCTACCTAAAAAGTTTAAAACATTTATTCTTGGTAATCTTTTAAACAGTTCAATATAAAAAAAAATTCCCAAAACAGCATTTACTAAAAACAATGGTATATTTCCATATATTGACCTATACATATCTATTTTAATATTAAAATTAAAAAATATAAAATGTAATACTCCAATACCTAAAAACCATATATTACTAATTCTAATAATATAATTTTTACAATAAAAACCAATTCCGTAAAAAAAAACAGAAACAAATGCTACATCTAAACTCCATATATACTTATATTTTAAAAAAGCAGATAGCATAAAACCTATAATTATCAATAGTATAAACAGTATCTGTTTTTTTGCTCCTTCTAATTTTTCTATAAAACCAAAAAAAATAAAGACTATAAAAATAAACGGTAAAAACCACATAGGAATACCCCAATCCATATACTCTCTACCTCCTTGACTATAAAAAACACCTATTAAATTTTTAATTGGAGATAAATTTAATCTTGCACTTTCTCCATAATTTCTACCTAAAAAAAACCAGATTAGATACAATAAAAGTCCCCATAAAAAATAAGGAATTAATATTTTTTTAGTTCTATGTAAAATAATTTGAAAATTCATTTTTAGAGGATGAAACATTCCCGCTAAAAAAATAAAGAGAGGCATATGAAAGCTATATATGTACTTTTCTACTAAAGGAAAATTATGACCATATACAACTAAAAAAATAGTAAAACCTTTAAGTTTATCTATCCAATTAATACGTAATTCTTTTTCTTCAATTTCGTTTAAAACCATATCTTCATAAAATTAATCATATTATCTATGAACAATACAGAAATAGAACGTAAATTTTTAGTAAAAAGTTTAAATTTCATCAAAGAAAGTTTTGAGAGCCATAGAATTGAACAAGGGTATTTAAATTCTCATAAAGAAAGAACTGTTAGAATTAGAATTAAAAACGATCAAGGATTTTTAACCATTAAAGGAGCTTCTAACCAAAGTGGAACCACCAGATACGAATGGGAAAAAGAAACTAACATTCTTGAAGCTCAAGAATTATTAAAATTATGCGAACCTAATAGCATTCAAAAAACAAGATACCTCGTAAAAAAAGGAACACATATTTTTGAAGTGGATGTTTTTGACGGAGCTAACGATGGGCTAATTGTTGCAGAAGTTGAGTTAAGTAATGAATTTGAAAATTTTGAAAAACCTACTTGGCTGGGAACAGAAGTAACCGGAGAAACAAAATATTACAATTCTCAATTAAGTAAACATCCTTTTAAAAATTGGTAATTATAACATAGGCTTCTAAAGAATATAAATAAAACAAAAATACTCCACCAAACAACAGTCACCATTGTTCCCAAACAGGCAAGTTTAATATTAAAAGGCTGTAAGAGAAATGAAATGTGTGCATACATTCCATTTCTCTTCTATTTCTTCGTAATATTTAACCTTATACTTTGCACTCATATCCTATATAAAACACAAAAAATAAAGAAATTTAACAAGTGTTAGTTTTTACGTTTTTATAAATAAATAGCATCACAATTCTATTTGTTTTTTATGAAAGTGTACTTTTGTGCAAAACTTAATTTTTTTAGAGGAAATGGCAAGAATTTTAACAGGAGTACAAAGTACAGGAACCCCTCATTTAGGAAATTTATTAGGAGCCATTATGCCGGCAATTAAAATGGCCAATGATCCTAACAACGAATCGTTTTTATTTATTGCAGACATGCACTCTTTAACACAAATAAAAGATGGCAATACACTAAAACAAAACACGTACAGTACTGCTGCTGCCTGGTTAGCTTTTGGATTAGATATTACTAAAACCGTGTTTTATAGACAAAGTGATGTCCCTCAAACTACAGAACTTACCTGGTATTTAAACTGTTTTTTTCCCTACCAAAGATTAACTTTAGCCCATTCTTTTAAAGACAAAGCAGACAGGTTAGAAGATGTAAATGCAGGGTTGTTTGATTACCCTATGTTAATGGCTGCTGATATTTTATTATACGATGCCGAAGTTGTGCCCGTAGGTAAAGACCAATTACAACACTTAGAAATTACAAGAGATGTTGCCAGTAGGTTTAATCATCAAATGGGAGATACATTTGTATTGCCCCAAGCCAAAATACAAGATACTACCATGTACGTTCCTGGAACTAACGGTGGTAAAATGAGTAAATCTCAAGGAAATATTATCGATATTTTTTTAACTGACAAAAAGTTAAGAAAACAAGTCATGAGAATAGAAACCGACAGTACTCCTTTAGAAGAACCTAAAAACCCCGATACCTGTAATTTATTTGCCTTGTATAAAATTCTAGCTTCTGATGAACAAATTGCTGAAATGAGAGCTAATTACGAAGGTGGAAATTATGGATACGGACATGCAAAACAAGCTTTTTACGAATTGCTAATAGATACCTTTGCAGAACAAAGAGCCAAGTACAATTACTATATGGAAAATTTAGAAGAAATTGATAAAGCTCTAGCGATTGGAGCCCAAAAAGCAAATAACGTAGCCAACAAAGTTCTAAAAAGAGTTAGGAACCAATTAGGGTATTAAAAAAAGCCACTCTCAATTGAGAGTGGCTTTTTTTAAACTTTACGGAGCAGGAAAAGGCTGTGTTTTATGAACCTCATCTATTTCTTTTAAAATTTCATCAGACAAAGTGATGTTAATCGTATCTATGTTTTGCTTTAATTGACTCATGGTAGTTGCTCCAATAATGTTAGATGTTACAAAAGGTTGTGCATCCACAAAAGCTAAGGCCAATTCTACTAAAGTTAGTCCATGTTTTTTAGCTACATCATCATATTTTTTAGCTAATGACATTGCTTCTGAATTGCTATATCTATTGTAATTTGGAAACAAATCTAAACGAGAGTTTTTAGGTAATTTTCCATCAAAATACTTACCAGACAACACTCCAAAACCTAATGGTGAATAGGCTAACAAGCCTACTTTTTCACGTAGCATTACTTCAGACAAACCTACTTCTAAATGTCTACATAGTAACGAGAAAGGATTTTGAATGGTTTTACATCTACTTAACTCTTTTTTCTCGGCTTCGTTTATGTGTCTCATAGTTCCCCAAGGAGTTTCATTAGACAATCCATAATGACGAATTTTACCTGCTTTTACCAAAGCATCCATCGCAGCTACCAATTCACCTATTTTATCTTCCCAGATTTCTTCTGTATTATGACTGTACATTAAATTCCCAAACATATTTACATTTCTATCTGGCCAATGTAATTGATACACATCTATATAATCTGTCTGTAAACGTTTTAAATTGTTTTCTATCGTTTCTACAATTAATGACTTTGTAAAAGGCTGAGGTTCTCTAAGATAAGACAATCCAGGATTTGGCCCTGCGATTTTACTAGCAAGAACTACATTTTCTCGTTTCTTTTCTTTTAACCAAGTACCTATAATTCTTTCAGAATTCCCTTGTGTTTCCTTTCTACCTGGTACAGAGTACATTTCTGCTGTATCTATAAAATTAACACCTTGTTCAAAAGCATATGCTAATTGTTCGTGTCCTTCTGCTTCTGTATTTTGTTCTCCCCAAGTCATGCTTCCTAAGCATATTTTAGAAACTTTTATATCTGTATTAGGTATATTAGTATACTTCATAATCCTTCTGTTTTTTTAGACTCTTAAAAGTACATAAAAAAAGGTGCTTCGAATACTCGAAACACCTTTTGCTTACTATTTATAGTACTATTTTAACTTATGATAAAGCAGCAATACCTGGTAATACTTTTCCTTCCATGTACTCTAACAAGGCTCCACCTCCTGTAGACACGTAAGATACATCTTCTCCAAATCCTAAATTGTTAATTGCAGCAGCAGAATCTCCTCCTCCAATTAAAGAAAATGCTCCATTCTCTGTAGCAGCTTTTACAGCTTTAGCTACTTCAATAGTACCTGTTGCATATAATGGAATTTCAGAAACTCCCATAGGTCCGTTCCAAATAACTGTTTTAGAATTTTTAATAATTTCAGAAAATTTTTCTATGGTTTGTGGCCCAATATCAAATCCTTCCCATTTTGCAGGAATGTTTCCTCTTAATACCACTTGTGTATTTGCATCGTTAGAAAAATCATCTCCAATTAAATTATCAATCGGGAAAATTAGTTTTACTCCTTTTGCTTCTGCTTTTTTCTCTAATTCTAAAACGTACTCTAATAAATCATCTTGACATAAAGACATTCCTATCTCTCCACCTTCTGCTTTTGCAAACGTGTAAGACATTCCTCCACCAATAATAATATTATCTGCTACGTCTAATAATTTCTCGATAATTAAAATTTTATCAGAAACCTTAGCTCCTCCCATAATAGCAGTTACAGGCTTTGTTCCTCCTTTTAATACTTTATCTGCATTTACTAATTCTGCTTCTATTACGTACCCTGCTAATTTATCTTGAAAGAATTGAGCAACAATAGTTGTAGATGCATGTGCACGGTGTGCAGTACCAAAAGCATCGTTTACATATACATCTCCTAATTTAGATAATTGCTCTGCAAAAGCAACATCTCCTTTTGTTTCTTCTTTAAAGAAACGTAAGTTTTCTAACAACAATACTTCTCCTGGCTCTAAAGCAGCTACGGCAGCTTCTGCATCTGCACCTACTGTTGCAGGTACAAATTTAACCGCTACTCCTAATATTTCAGAAGCTGTTTTTACAATGTGTCTTAAAGAAAATTGATCTTCTACTCCTTTAGGACGTCCTAAATGAGACATTAAAACTGCAGCTCCTCCATCTTCTAATATTTTGATGATCGTTGGCTTTGCTGCTTTTAATCTAGTTGTATCCGTTACATTAAACTCTGCATCTAAAGGAACGTTAAAATCTACTCTTATTAAGGCTTTTTTACCTTGAAAATTAAAATCATTTACTGTTTTCATATGTCTAATCTAAGTTGATTGAATACAAATATAAGTTTTGTTTACCTTACCAAATTTTATTTGTCTTGAAATTAACTAAAACGTTTTAATTCTTAAATTTTAAAACTTGTAGTTAATAAATTATGTAAATTTGAAACAACCTTTTTTATACGTTTAAAAACATGCTTTTTAACAACCTCATCGGTCAAAAACACATTGGTAACCATTTAAAAAGAACGGCAGATCATGCTAGAATAGCACATGCACAGCTTTTTGTAGGTAAAGAAGGGGTAGGAACACTAGCAGCTGCTATTGCGTATGCAGATTATATTTTATCTAAAAACAATAAAGACAGTCATCTAAAAGTGGAAAAATTGCAGCATCCAGATTTGCATTTTTCTTTTCCTACAGCAATTAACGATAAAGTTAAAAAGCACCCCGTTAGTAAATTGTTTTTAAACGATTGGAGAGCTTTTGTTAAAGAATATCCCTATGGTAGTTTATTTCAATGGTATGAATTTATTGGGATTGAAAACAAACAAGGGCAAATTGGAGTGGATGAAGCCGAAGAAATTGTAAAATCGTTGCAATTAAAATCGTACGAAGGTGATTATAAAATTATGATTATTTGGATGGCAGAAAAAATGAACAATGCTGCTGCCAATAAATTGTTAAAATTAATTGAAGAGCCTCCTGAGAAAACTATTTTTTTATTGGTTGTAGAACATAAAGAACAATTGATTAATACCATTTTATCTCGTTGTCAAATTCTAGAATTTCCATTGTTAAGTGAAGAAGATATTACCAACGCTTTAATAGAACGAGAAAATTCTTTTGCTGCCGAGGCTACCAAAATAGCACACGCTGCCGAAGGAAGCTATAAAAAAGCATTAGATATTTTAAGAAAAGAAGGGAACGACCTAGCCTACGAAACTCTTTTTATTACTTGGGTAAGGGCTGCCTTTAAAGCTAAGGGAAATGCGAGTGTGATTCAAGATTTAATTGAATGGTCTGAAAGTATTGGTAAAATGGGTCGCGAAAAACAAAAACAGTTTTTAAATTTTTGTTTACAATTTTTTAGACAAGCACTTTTATTTAATTATGGTGCCAAAGATTTGGTGTTTATAGAACCTCAATCGCAAGGTTTTTCGATAGAAAAATTTGCTCCTTTTATACACGGAGGAAATATTGATGCTATTTATCAAGAATTAAACGATGCTATTTACCATATTGAAAGAAATGGAAATGCTAAGTTAATTTTGTTAGATACTTCTATTAAATTAACCCGACTTTTACATACCAAAGAAGCCAATTAAAATTAATGACTACCTATATCCTTTTATTTTTATTGATTTCTTTTGGCTATTCTTTATTTGAAAAATTAAAAGACAAAACTGGATATGTTTTATTTTTAAATCAGCATTTAAAAACAGATACTTGGGGCGTGTTTTTCTGGTGGTTTTTGGTAACAACAAACACCATTACTACCCTATGTTTGTTAACCGGTATTTTTACTTGTTTACTAGATATTTCTGTGGTCTACAAAGTATGTGCCACTAATATTATACTATTATTAATAGGACAAAGAATTGCTGGAGATTACCAAGGTGCTGCCAATTTGGGAATTTATTTTATAATTATCCTATTCGGGTGGTATATGCTATAGTTTTTAATTAAATTACTATTTACTCGTTTAATAAAATTAAATCACCCTACAAACTTCTGTTTTCTTACAATATTCTAATTGCTAATCTGTAAGTCCAATTACACCTAATTTTTAGTTATTTACAATTAATTACACTAACAAAATAAATATATGTTACTAAATTCTAAAAAATGAGCGTCTATAAATAGTTAAGTTTGTAAACATAAAAGTATTTTAAATTTTTAGTTCTTTTTTTGAGGGAAAAAAAAGAATCAGTTGTATTTATTAATACAGAACCCTATAAATACATTTTTATGAAAACTTTAAAACTTATTCGTTATTCTTTTTTAGCATTGTCTCTACTATTTGTTTCCTGTCAAGAAGAAACACTTAACAATGATAACCCAGAAACAAACCCTACAATAGAAGAAAACACAAACACTGCTTCTAATCTTGAAACCGAAAGATTAAGTTATTTATTAACCCACAATAGCATTAACGTTGAGTATCCTTTATTTGTTGCTACAATTAAAACAATAAACCCAAACAGTAGTATTGAAGAGTTTAATACCAAAGCTAATTTTATTGAATTTGCAACTACACTAGATACTGAATCAGAGTTTAGTTCCATCAACTATCCTTTTACCATTATTGATGAGTTTCAAACAGAATTAACCATCACTAACAACACACAATTTTTAGATAGATACAACCAAATTAATAATCAAAATCAGTTTTTAACTGATGATTTAAAACAAAAAACTGCTCAATTAATTAACAATCAAGTTTTAAACTTTGTATTACCTATTACCGTTTGGCATCAAGATAATAAGAATGAAGAGAGTGAAAAAACTAACGAAATATTTTCCACCATATCTACATTCATCAACTTTTTAAATACGCCAGAAAGCCAATCTAATCAACCTTTTACAAGAATTCAATTTCCTATAAGTTATAGAAACAACAATCAATCTTTAGCAACTATCAACACACTTAAAGAGCTAAAAGACGTGGTAACTCTTTTTGATACAGAAAATGAAAACGAAGACGTTAACAGTAATAACGATACACCGCAATCTGTAATAGATGTTGTTAGATATTTAACACAATACAATGGTAGTTTTGATGATTTTATTGACAATGCTCGTAATTTTTCTATTAACTTTCCATATGATATAGAAATAAACAACCAAATCATCACCATTGAAAATAGACGTGATTTAGCTGACTTTGAAAAGTTAATAACTAACAATCCTCAAGAATTTAGTGTTGTTAATAATGACTCTTTAAAAACTACAGGATTTCATGTAACAAGTGGAGTAAGAAGACTTGAAGTTTTAAAACTTGTTCAAGATATTTTTGATACACGTTCTTATTTACAAGGAAGAACTCCTTTTAGTTGTTTAAAAGTTAACTATCCTATTTTTCTTAATACTCGAAAAAACGAACAAATGCAAATTAATAGTGATGCTGAATTTAGTTTTTATAGCGATTCACAAATTAATTACCCAATAGAATTAATAGACGAGCAACAGAATATTATTACAATTACTAACGAAGATGAATTTGTAAATAGTATTAATAGATGTAATGTAAATTAATAAAGCAAGTTTTTAACCAACAAACCAAAGTTGTTATTTAATAACAGCTTTGGTTTTATACTATTTTAAATTTATGACCTCTAAAAATAGTTTGTGTGATGAACGCTTGTTTGAACAATTCTATAAAAAAAACTTTCAATTAGCGCATCACTTTATTTTTTACAAAACAGGCAATACCTCAGATGCTAATGATATTGTACAAGAAGCCTTTTCTAATCTATGGCAACACTGTAGTACTATTAAATTTTCAACCGCCAAATCGTATTTATTTACGGTGATGAATAATTTATTTTTTAATCAAAAAAAGCACGAAAAAGTAATATTTAACTATGCAAAAGAAACTCCTTATTACGATGTGGACTGTAATAATCCTGAATACATCTTAGAAGAAGAAGAGTTTAAAAAAAATTTACTTTTAAAAATACAAGCTTTGCCCACAGAGGCTAGAGAAGTGTTTTTATTAAACAGAATTGATGGTAAAAAATATAGAGAAATTGCAGAAATTTTAAATATTTCTCAAAAAACAGTAGAAAGAAGAATGTCTGTAGCTATCAAAAAACTAAACTTAAAAACCAAGTTTTCAAAATGAAAAATCATCAAAAAATACTTCAATGGTTTGATGAAAATTTTCATCATCAAAACAACAATATTTCTAAAATAAATACTGATGCTGAAGAACTTAATCGTATTTCTTATTACCTTAATCAATTGGAGATACCATCAAAAAACCAAGAACAACAATTTTTAGAAATTATTAAAAAACCTAAGAAACAAACTACTAAAGTTATTTCTTTCCGTCCTTTTTTAAAATATGTTGCGGTTATTTTAGTACTTATTATACCTAGTGCTTATTTACTTTATAACAAATCTACCACAATAGAAAATCATCAAAAAAAAATCTATTCTTATATACTACCCGATGGTTCTAATGTAATATTAAACAAAACTTCATCTCTAAAATTTAAAAAGTACCAATGGAGTTTTAACAGAAGTTTAGAATTAAAAGGGGAAGCTTATTTTAAGGTAAAAAAAGGAAGCACTTTTAGTGTTCATACAAAACTAGGAACTGTACAAGTATTAGGTACTCAATTTAATGTAAAACAAACAAAACATCAGTTAACGGTAAGTTGTTATCATGGTAAAGTTGCTGTTAGTAACCAATATTCTCGTAAAATTTTGCTTCCTGGAGACGTGTTTTCTATAAAAAGTAGTGAATCAAACTTTAAACAAAATAACAAACACACCCAACCTAGTTGGCTATCCAAAGAATCTATTTACAACAACAGTACCTTAAAAGAAGTTATAGCAAATATTAGTGATGTTTACAATGTAGACATTAAAATTACCGACAAACACAAGGAACTTTTATTTTCTGGAGCCATTCCTCACAATAACTTAAACATTGCTTTAAAAAGCATTACAGCTCCTTTACATTTAAAATATAGAGTTCAAAATCATCATGTTTTTATCTATGAATAAAATTCTCTATACTTTTCTAACAGTTGGATTATTTTTAAGTGTAACTCTAAACAGTTATGCACAAGAAAAAAACAGCTTATTAAGCGATTATATACAATTTTTAGAAAAAAAGTTTGATGTAAAGTTTTCTAACAACCCTAAAGAATTAGAAACCATTTCTATAAAAATTAATGCAAAAAACATAACACTTCATCAAATTTTAGACGATTTAAACAAACAAACTCGTTTTAACTTTATACGTTTAGACAAACGATATATTGCAATACAAAAACAAGAGATAGAACAACTAAACACTGTATTTATCAATAAATACTTAACTACAGGTATTAAAAAAGCAAAAGATGGTCGTTTAACCATTACTACTAAAAAATTTGGTGCTTTACCGGGATTAACCAATCCTGATGTTTTGCAATCACTAAAAGTCTTACCTGGTATAGAGACTGAAAATGAAAGTATTAATTACATTAGTGTACGTGGTGGTAAAAATCATGAAAATTTAATTCTTTGGGATGGTATTAAAATGTATCATTCAAGTCACTTTTTTGGATTGATTTCTGCTTACAATCCTTATTTAACAAGACATACTACCGTTATTAAAAATGGTACAGATTCAGAATTTAGTGGTGGGGTTTCTAGCACTCTAAAAATACAAACCAACAATAAAATACATAAAAAAATATCTGGAGGTTTTGGTAGTGATCTGTTAAGTAGTGATGTTTATTTTGAAATTCCCATTTCTAAAAAATTTGAAATTGATGCCTCTTTTAGAAGATCTATTACAGACCAAATTAACACAACCATTTTTAAAAGTTTTTTTAATAAAAGTGTTCAAAATACAGCTATAGAACTTAATGATGACAATAACTTTTACTTTACAGATTTTAGCGTAAAAGCACTATACAACATCAACCCTAAAAACAAAATACGATTCACAACACTCCATATTCTAAATCAATTAAATTATAGAGATACCACAGAAGATGAAGATTTTAGAGAAAGTAATTTAGAGCAACAAAAAACAGCTATTGGTTTGCAATGGTTTACTACGTGGAATAAAGTATTAAGCTTTAAAGTAAATGCTTACCACACACAATACACTATTAATTCTTTTGATAGTAGAAGTGATTTTAGACAATCTATTTTTCAGAAAAATGAAATTACTGAGAATTATTTAAAGATAAAAAACACCTTCAAAATTAATACTACAACCTCTTTACATTCTGGAATTACAATTCAAGAAACTGGAATTTTAAACAGTACTGATGTTTCTATTCCTGTTTTTAAAAACACAAACAAACAAGTACTTATTTCTTCAGCTCTATTTAGTCAGTTAAAAACACAAATTAACAATATCAATTTAAATTTAGGAGTACGCATCAATCACTTACAAAAATTTAATAAGTTTTTAATAGAACCTCGATTCAATTTTAACTATCAATTAAATCGTTTTTGGAACTATAAAATTTTAGGAGAATTGAATCATCAGACTACGTTACAAACCGTAGATTTAAAAAATAATTTTTTAAGCTTAGAAAATAGGAGGTGGATATTAGTAGATAACGACCGTGTACCCATTTTAAAAAGCCAACAAATTTCTACAGGAGCTCATTTTAAAAACAGAAACTACTTGGTAGAGTTTACAACCTTTTATAAAAAAGTAGATGGAATTTCTTCCATCCATCAAGGTTTTAGAAATCAGTTAAGTGAACTAGATGTAAAAGGTAAATACACTAATTATGGTATTGAACTTTTAGTAAACCGAGTTTCTAAAAAAACAAGTATTTGGGCAAGTTATACGTTTAACAACAATAATTTTACGTTTCAAAACTTAAGCCCAACAACCATTCCTAACGATACAGAAATTGTACATTCTATTAACACGGGTTTTAATTATCATTTCACTAAAAAATTAACTTTTTCTTTAGGTGTAAATTGGAATAGTGGAACTTCTTTTACCAACAGAAAAAACAATCCAGAAACAGTAACTGTTAATGGTTTAAACAGAATTAATTTTAATCTACCTAATCATGACTTTTTAGATCCATTTTTACGAACAGATGTTACACTTAAATATCAATTTAATTTTACAGAAAGAATAAAAGGAAATTTAAATATTAGTACTTTAAATACATTCCGTAAAAAAAATATTAATAAACGTTATTTTAAAATTGAGAACAGTGAGGTACAACAAGTAGAACAACAATCTTTATCCTTTTCTCCTAACCTTAGTTTTAGAGTTTATTTTTAAGAAACAGTTATTATCAATAAATTTTATAGTTAATCTATTTATTTATTGATTTTAACAATACTAATAGGCTTTTTTTAAGCTTTTTTAAGCCTTTTTTAAAAAACAG
>CALHCC010000081.1 GCA_937930675.1 uncultured Flavobacteriaceae bacterium | reverse complement strand
TGCTGGATTTAAAAATGGAGATACTTTTGCAGATATTGACACAGCACCTAGTATTAATACGACGGCTGTAATGAGTAGCCCTGTTGGAAATTATCCTATTACTTTATCTGGCGGAAGCGATAACAATTATGATTTTAATTTGGTAAGTGCGAACTTAGAGATTACAGCAATGTCTTTAATTCCAATTACGGTTACTGCAGATGTACAAAGCAAAGTGTTTGGAGCATCCGATCCTTTATTGACTTACACTATTACAAGTGGAAGTTTACAAGGAAGCGATGTGTTAACAGGAAGTTTGTCAAGAGTTGTTGGAGAGAGCTTAGGAACTTATGCAATTACCCAAGGAACTTTAGACAATACGAAGTACGATATCACATTTGTAAGTGCAAACTTAGAGATTACAGCAGTTCCTTTAATTCCAATTACGGTTACAGCAGATGCACAAAGTAAAGTGTTTGGAGCATCCGATCCTTTATTGACTTATACTATTACAAGTGGAAGTTTACAAGGAAGCGATGTGTTAACAGGAAGTTTGTCAAGAGCCGTTGGAGAGAGCGTAGGAACTTATGGGATTACTCAAGGAAGTTTAGATAATCCTAAGTATGACATCACATTTGTAAGTGCAAACTTAGAGATTACAGCAGTTCCTTTAATTTCAATTACGGTTACAGCAGATGCACAAAGTAAAGTGTTTGGAGCATCCGATCCTTTATTGACTTACACTATTACAAGTGGAAGTTTACAAGGAAGCGATGTGTTAACAGGAAGTTTGTCAAGAGTTGTTGGAGAGAGCTTAGGAACTTATGCGATTACCCAAGGAACTTTAGACAATGCGAAGTATGACATCACATTTGTAAGTGCAAACTTAGAGATTACAGCAGTTCCTTTAATTCCAATCACGGTTACAGCAGATGCACAAAGCAAAGTGTTTGGAGCATCCGATCCTTTATTGACTTATACTATTACAAGTGGAAGTTTACAAGGAAGCGATGTGTTAACAGGAAGTTTGTCAAGAGCTGTTGGAGAGAGCGTAGGAACTTATGCGATTACCCAAGGAAGTTTAGACAATCCTAAGTACGATATCACTTTTATTTCCTCAGACTTTACCATTATAAATCAATCAATCTCTAAAATTTCAAATGTAAACGCATTTACACCAAATGGTGATGGGGTCAATGACTTTTTTGTTATTAAGGGTTTACAAGAAAACTTTCCAAATTTTGAGATGACAATTTATACTGATTTTGGGGTTCAAGTTTTTAATTATAAGCATCACAAAAGTAAAAATAAAGCTGTGTGGTGGAATGGTGAAAACAACAAAGGTTTAATTGTAGAAGGAGTTTATTATTACATCATCAATTATAATGATCAGAATACTAAGCCTAAAAAAAGTTGGATTTATTTATTAAAACAATAATCAAAAAATGTTTAAAAGAATTAAAATAATAATTGCCTTATTTTTATTAAGCTATACTACTGTTGTAGGACAAAAGACTCCAAGTTTTACTCAATATACTTATAATACAGAAATAATAAATCCTGCATTTACAGGAACAAGAGGTAATTTACAATTAGGTTTAGGATTGCAAAAAAGATTTTCAGGAATTGAGGGATCTCCTGAAACAGGATTTTTCTCAGTTCACAGTCCATTAAGAAATGGTTTAGGCTTTGGTTTTGGTGTATTATATGATAAAAAAGGACCTTTACAATTAACGAGTCCTTTCATCAATAGTTCATATCGAATACAAACATCTAGAACTGGAAATTTATCCTTCGGTATTAAAACAGGTTTGAATTTTAATAGATTAGATACCGGTGAGTTAGTTTTTGATAAGCCTGAAGATGTAAATCGTAATAATATTAGAAATACTATTGGATTAAATTTTAGTAGTGGTTTGTATTACTATACTAAGGATATTGAAATAGGTTTTGCCTTTGTAGATTTAATTTTGAATGATGATTTTGAAAATGAAAATGGGTTGGTATTCACCTTTAGACAGAAAATAATTTTAGATAATAATTTTAAATTAAAACCCTCTACATTGATTAGATATGACAAATTAAATTCGTTCCTAATTGATCTATCACTCAACCTTATTTATGCTAATGATTTTGATATAGGATTATCTTATAGATTAAAGGAATCTGTAGATTTCTTTTTTGGATTTAAAATCAATGATCTTTTAAGATTAAGTTATAATTATGGTTTAGGAGTATCATCGTCTTTGACCAGCCAATCTAAGGGTACTCATGGACTTTCAATATTATTAGATGTGAATAGAGTGTATGAATATTTAAGATAAGATTTCCAATTAAACGAAAGCTGACATTTTTAAAAGCAAGATTAGTTTTTATGAAAGAAGACTGATTTTTTTCTAAGAATAAATCATCGTATAACATATTAAGTACTCTTTTATTTTCGTTAGCTGCTTATTCTATAACTATATTAAAAAAAGAGACCTTTTTAATATAAATTAGATTGTGTTAATAGTTTGAGAAAAATAAAAACCTGTTAGTTAGTGTTTTAAGGGACAAAAACTACCCCTTTACTACCCGTTTTTTTTCTTGTAATTGTGTTTTTGTGACTAGTTTTAGAGTTTATAAACTATGACGAATACAAAACTATTTAACGATTTACAGAGATTACTTCTTAATTCACAATACTTTTTTGAAAAATAGAGGTAGACCTGTAACCTAAAAATAAAAACATGAAACATATTTACCTTATTCTATTATTTGTATTAAGTCCCTTTTGTGATTATGCACAGACTTTTGAAATTAACGATATTGAATACTTGATTCTTGGCTCTAGCGCTAACCACGTTAAGGCTAGAGGATATTCAGAAACAAGCCTAACTAAAGATGTGATCATTCCTAGTAATGTAACTTTTAACGGTGTAAATTATACCGTAACATCTATTGGAACCCATGCTTTTTCACATAAAGAATTAACCAGCGTGATCATTCCTAACACGGTAACTAGTATTGGAAATTTTGCTTTTTTTAATAATAACTTAACAAATTTAATGATCCCTAATAGCGTAGTAAGTATTGAGCTAGCAGCTTTTGAAAAAAACCAATTAGAGAATGTAACTATTTCTAACAATATATCTAGAATTGAACAAAGGGCTTTTCAAAACAACAAGCTAACCAGTGTAACAATTCCGAATAGTGTTCAAGTTATAGAAGAGGCTGCATTTCGTGACAACAAGCTAACCAATGTAACAATTCCTAATGGCGTGACTAGCATTCAAAAATTTGCTTTTCTAGGCAATGATTTAAAAAATATTACGATTCCTAGTAGCGTAACTCATATTGGAGGCTCGGCTTTTGCGGATAATTTTAATTTAAGAGACGTAAATTCATTAAGCCTAGACCCTGCTAGTATAAATGTTTTCACTTTTTTTAAGAGTTTTGGAGTTAGCAATACTGTAAATTTAACGATTCCTAACGGAGCCATTCAAGCGTACTCGCAAGAAGGATGGACTACAGGGGTATTCAATAGTATTACAGACGGTGTTATTACAATAGATGATACCAATCCTACTACTACCAGTTCTAAAACTCCTAAAGACAATGCAAGTGAAGTTCCAATTATAACAGATATTGTTTTAAATTTTAACGAAGCTATTGTTTTTGGAACAGGAAATATTGTATTAAGAGACTTAACTACTAATTCAAATTTTTTAAATATAAACGTAGCGAATCCTAACAATCAAATTACAATAAACGGTTCTACATTAACGATTAATCCTGATAATAATTTAGATGAAAATCATGAATATGCCTTAAGAATACCAGTAACTGCAATTAAAGATCTAAATGGGAATAGTTATGCTGGAATTACAACTAATGAAGGCCTAAACTTTACCACTGAAGATAAAACCAATCCTATTTTAATTTCTAGTACTCCAGTAAATAATACTACTAGAGTCGCCACTACAGATAACATTACTTTAACGTTTAGTGAGCCTATTAAGTTTGGTATAGGTGGTATTGTCTTAAGAGATTTAACCAATAACAACGTTTTGTTTTCTACTGATGCTGCTACACCAGATAGTCAGTTTTCTATTAGTGAAAACACATTGACTATTAATCCTGATGTAGATTTAGCAGAAAGTACAACTTATGCTGTAAATATAGTAGGTACTGCTATTAAAGACAATGCTGATAATAATTTTATAGGAATTAACAACAATACAACTTTAAGTTTTACAACTGCAGACGAAACCAAGCCTAGCATTACAAGTATAACCCGTCAAAACCCAACCGTAAGTCCAACCAATGTAAATACATTAATATGGAACGTAACTTTTAACGAAGCAGTAAAAAATATAAATGCAGTAGATTTTGAGATTTCAGGTACTACGGCAAACATTAGCAGTGTAATTAACCAAAGTGGAAATACGTATAGAATAACAGCATCAGGTGGAAATTTAGCCAATCTAAATGGAGCGGTAACTTTAGGTTTTTCTGGAAGTCAGAATATCACAGACATTGCAGGAAACAGTTTGTCAAATCTTACTCCAACAGATACAAATAACACTACTTTTGTGTTAGACAATACAACACCTCGTATAGAAAGTATAACTCGTCAAACCCCTATAAATAGAGAAACCAATGTAGATATTGTTGTATGGGATGTAACCTTTAACGAAGCTGTTCGTAATGTAAACACATCAGACTTTACGATATCTGGAACTACTGCTACCGCAACAAATGTGACAAATACAAGTGGAAACAAGTATCGTGTAACTTTTTCTGGAGGTAATTTGGCCAATTTCAATGGAAACATTGTCATTGGATTTTCGGGAGGTCAAGACATTGCAGACACTGCAGGAAATTCACTAACTAATTTAACAAGATTA
>CALHCC010000080.1 GCA_937930675.1 uncultured Flavobacteriaceae bacterium | reverse complement strand
AATGGCTAAATCTTTAGACGGATAAGGAACCGAAATATTAACAACTCCACTCTCTAAATGATTGTGCTGCACCCAATGCCATTTTACAGCAAAGCCACCTCTGTCGTTTTCTGTAACAGGAATTTTTAGTGTTTTAATTTCGTTACTTAAAAATATTGGGTACTTAGATACCGTTTGATGATTTTTTTCTACCTCCACCATCACGTTCATGTGTTTAGAAGCCGAACCTAAAGACACTACTACATATTCTCCAGGCTGATATTGTTGTTGGTCTGTAAAAATGTCAAACATTTTTTGATCGGCTACATTTTTAGCTTTTGGGTCATAAACCTCCACCAACTTTTCATCTCTCACATGCTGTCCCCATTGGTCTTTTGAGGTGGCTATAATGATGTACTTTCCTAATTCCCATTTTTTAATTCGCCCTAATGCAAGCTCTTTACTTTTTTTAGTATCAAACTTTTTCTGGTACACCAAAGTTCCTTTTTTCCATTTTTTAGGGTTGTTAAAATAAGAATCATAAGCCGTGTTGGGAAACAACTTTTGATGTTCTTCTGCTGTAAAGCCTTTCATATCTGGCTGCATCCAAACAGAAGCTACTTTTGGCGTTTTAGGAGCTACCAGTTTGTAAATTTTTACCTCACCTTGAGTATCTGTCCAAACACCATTTAAATTTTCACTATTGATAGCAATATTATTTTTCTTTTTACTGTTTAATTTTTCAGGAGTATTAATATTTAATCGTAAAGCATGATATCCTACCGCAACCTTGGTTTCGGCACTTCTGGTCTCTCCATTAATATCTGTTACATCTGCATATACCGTATAGTAAAATATAGGCTGGTTTTCTTTAGCTACCGTAACATCTGGATGTGCTTTAAACGGAATGGTATACAAGCCTTCTGCATTGGTTGTTGTTTCTCCGTTGGCTATTTCTGTCTGATTATTAATAGCTGGTAACCACCAACACCATCTAGGGTATTGTGCTTTACGAACTACTCTATACTGCACTTTAGCATTGGTAATTTTACTCCCTGCTAAAGCCAATGCTTTTCCTGTTACTTTTACAGAATCGTTTACCTTAAAAGTTTCTTTTACAGGATTAAAACTGGTTTTAAACTTAGGTCTTTTATACTCTTCGACAGAAATAGTATTATTTATAGATGAGATGTATTTGTTTTTATAATACACCTTAAATCTATAGACTCCATTTAAGCCCGACGTAGGTAATGTAAACGTGGTAGCTGCAGAAGCAAAATTGTTTAAGGCTAGTGATTCTTTTTTTATTTCTTGATGGTTTACATCAAACAACTTAACCGCTATCTCTTTATCGGTTAACAGTTTAGTTTCTTCCCCTTTTTTACTTAACAAAATGGTTTTAAAAAACACTTTTTGTCCAGGTCTATAAATACTTCTATCTGTAAACACAAATGCTTTGTAACTAATCGTATTACGTTTAGTAGTACGATTGTTGTAATCATAAAAAGAAACATTTTTAAAGTAGGTAGTGTCGGTATCTGTAGTTATATGTACGATACAACTGCCATAATATTTGTTTGCTTTAAAGGTAAATTCTCCGTTTTTATCGGTTGTAAAGTTTTTATGAATACGATGTGTAGCTCCTTTAATATGTTTGTTATTAATATTAATTTTGGCTCCTTTTACAACACTCCCATTTGTTCTGTTTACTACTTGATATCGGTTCTTCGCTATTTTTAAAAATGTAAGGTTGGTTACTTTAAACTCCTGATAACTGTTAATTGTTGTATGGCTATCTATCAGTCCCGTAAATAAGTAACTTCCTTGCTGTAATTTAGGTAATAGTATTTCTGTACTATGCTGTTGATGATCTTTTAAATTGGGTAACGTGACTTGCCACGATTTGTATACAGGTAACAATTTTATAATAGAATCTTTTTGATTTTTGTTATAAGTATTTTGTAATTGTAAACTTGTTTTTTGGTTTATCTTATAGATGGTGGCTTGAAAGCTTGTTACATTTCGATAATTAATGAATGATTTTGCGTTACTGCCTACAGGAATATATTCTAATAATTTACAATTTATATTAGCATGTAAAATAGCTTTTTGTAATTGTTCAACATCTTTAGCCAAATAATGATTCGAATACTGCTCTAAAATAGCATTACAAATTTTTAAAGCCTTCGTAAATTCAAACTGAAATTTAGTTTGTTCTTTAGGTTTGTAAGTTTCTGCTAAAGCATAGTACGTTTTGGCAATTTCAAAATCTAGATACGTTCTGTCTTCGGATGCTTTTAATTTAGATTGTAAACTCTTTAAATAATTAAGTTTTACCGATAAAAAGTTGTTAATGTTTTGATTCTTTTCGATAAAATGTACGGCTTGTAATAAAGAATGAATGTAAGCCGGTTCGTTATTTTTTTCTTTATGATAACGGATTAACTTTTGATACAATTGTAAAGACTTGTATTTGTTAGACAAGGTGTCCGAACTACTTAAACGAAATTCCTCCAGCTCTTCTAAATACTTTTTTTGATTGATTTGAAAAGGTTCTTTGGCTTGATGAATACTACTTTCACTATTCTGATAGAATTCAATTGCATGATGAATTAAAACATCATACAGCGTTCTTTTATAACCATCTTCATCATCGTATATTTTTAAAATTTCTGCAATCTCTTTTCTAGGAATGCTTTGTAATGCGGCTTCATTTTGCAAAGACAACTGATATTGCTTTTGAACCTCTGCTACTAATGTTTTTACATCCCAAGTTCTAAAATCGGTATTGATTTTTGTTTTGGTTTGGATACGGTTGTGTATTTTCCATCGATTACTTTCGTAATAATCCCAATAAATATGAGCTAGCATACTATGCAAAATTGCTTTAGCCTCAATATTTTTGGTTTCCTCAATTGCTGTCTTAAAATTACGAACCACTTTAAGTTTGGCATCCTCTTCCAAGGTTAAGCTAAGCTTACTTTGGTATAATAAACATCTTATTTTTTGAATAGAATGATGGTGTTTATTAGCTTTCGTATATATTTTCTCTACTTCTTTTAAAGCCGATTTAGGCAGATGGTTTAGTTCATGTTTATAAACCTTTTTCCATAAAGTATCATATTCTTGAGCATTTATGGAAAAGCAGATAAGAAATAAAAAAATGAAGCTAATTTTTTTCATAAGGCATCTTTTAAAGCAATTGGAATACTTAGAATGTTACAATAAAAATACCATAAAAAAAAGTCCCAGAAATTTTCTGAGACTTTTTCTATACGAAAACTTAAAAAAACACTTACAACAATTGCACATCGTAAGTTAACCCTACAGAATAAATATTTGATTTTCCAACATTCCTACCATGTAAAACACGACCGTATCCAATGGATAATTTTAATTCATCCGTTAACGATTTTTGTAAATTAATTCCTGCTCTTACATATTCTACTTCGGTTTCAGGAAAGTTTCCTCCTGTAGTTGTTCTAAAACCATCTTCATCATTTAAATTTACATCAGACCCACCTATGGCATTCGAAAAATCTATCCAACCTGCTACATAAATACTTTTGGTAGCATAACCTATTTTTCCACCTGCTAAAAAAGAATTAGGAATATTTGTAAATACTCCTCCAGAATCTATATCGTCTTTAAAACTATAAGCGGCAGTTAATATGCTAAAAAATCCACCATCAGATAAATATTGTACACCCGTTGTAAAATCTGCTGCCAAAGCTCCTGTACCAATGGATAAAAAACCATTAGATTCATAATCAAAAGGAATGGATAGTGTGACTCCTGATAATAGTATCAAATCTGAATTTTCGAATTTAAACGTATGAAAATTGTATCGCAGTCCTGCTGTAACATCCTGAATACTTGAAATTCTTGTTTCTCCATTAAAAAAATCTGCTCTTCCTTCTCCAGTAGCTACAATGTAAGGAATGTTAATTAACGCAGATAGTTTTGCGTTAATCATGTATTTTGCAAATAAGTTGTATACATCCTGATTTAATTGGTCTTGCGTTACACCTTGTAACTCAGGCCCATCTAATTTTAAGAGCGAAGTACCTACATAAGCTTCGTCGAATGTACTTCTAGAATACGTTAAAGAAACGGATAAAGCACCTTCTTCATCCACAAATCCATCTATTAGTCCTTGAGCTTTTGCATTGGTAGTAATGGCTACCATCATAATTAATGAGGCAGCAATTTTTGTAATTTTTTTCATTTTGTTTTTGTTTAATGTTACTGTATTTACGAAATAAAAATGTTAACGGTTTTATTTTTTTTTATAAAAAATGAGTATTTATAATTTCACGTGGGCCTGATATAATGATATGGGTTTAGAAGAATGATGATATTTTAATAACAAAAAAGAGCTTAACCAAATAAATAGCTAAGCTCTCTCTACAAACTATATTAAAAAATTATAATAACTGAACATCATATGTTAAACCAATTGAAACCGTAGTCGCTTTACCTACATTACGTCCGTCTAGAATAGTTCCAAACCCTAAACTTACTCCAAAATTGTCTGTTGCTTTTCCATACACAGTTCCTCCTATTCTAGTATATTCTACTTCCGTAGCTGGAAATCTACCTCCAAAATCTGTATCACTAATATCAATACCTCTTACAGAATTTACATGATCTACCCAAGCATCTACGTATAAAATACTATTGGCGTACCCTACCTTTAAACTAGTAGAAAAAGCATCTGGTACGTTAAAATCTCCATTTCTTTGAGAGTCATCTTTAAAAGTATAAGAACCTAATGCTGTTGTAAAAAATCCTTGTTCTGTACCAAAGTGAACACCTGCTGTAAACTCAGCACTTACAGCTCCTGTACCAAGAGACAAAATTCCGTTGGGTTCATAATCTCCAGGTAATCCTAAAGTAGCTGCGGAAATAATGCTTAAGTCTGAGGTTTCAAATTCAAACTCATGAATTCTATATTTTAGTCCTACTGAGATATCTTGAACACCTGAATCATCATCTTTTACATTATTAGTTCTACCTTGTTGAGTTAAGTCTCCATTAGCAACAATAATAGGAACATTTAAAAAGGCTACCAGATCTGGAGCAATTTCGTACTTAGCGTAAATATCGTAAATGTCTTGTGTTATTTCTTCATAATCACCAGTAGCCGTTAAATCTACTTTATTACTTCCTACATAGAATTCATCAAAAGACCCTCTGGTATATGAGGCTGTTACTGATAATGCACCTTGTTCGGAAAAGAATCCATCAACAAATCCTTGAGCGTGTAGGGTAGCATTAAAACCAAATAAAGCAAAGCTTGCGATCATTAAAGATTTAAATGTTTTCATTTTTTTAATTTTATTTAATTGAAATTCATTATTTGTCTTTCGTGAGTCGAAGATTTGTATAAGGTTTACAGAAAAATTAAAAAAATTTGTAAGTTTTTTAAAACATTAATTTAATATTAAATTAATGTTTTAAAATAGTTGTTTTTTGAACATTTTCTATTAGTTTAGACAAGGTTGTAATAATAGAGTTACTAAACAATTGATGGGTCCCTTTACAATTCGTATCAGTAAGTAAAGAACAGTCGCTTAAAACTTTTTTAGTTTGCTTTGCTACAGCAAAGCCAGAATCTATAATTTTAATTTGAGTGCCTATAATTTGTTTAATTTGTGGTATTAAATATGGGTAATGAGAGCAGCCTAGCACCAAATAATCTATATTTTTTAGGATCATAGGTTCCAAGTATTTTTTAAGAAGTACTTTTGTTTCTATAGTATTTATTTTACCTTTTTCAATAAGTGGTACTAAGCCTGTACCTTCTTGTTCTACAACACTAATATTAGATGCAAATTCTTGCATTGTTTGGTGAAATAAATAACTACTTAATGTTCCTTTGGTAGCTAGGATTCCAATGGCCTTTGTTTTTGTAGCTAGTGCAGCTGGTTTTATGGCAGGTTCTATACCAATAAAAGGAATCTTAAATTCTTTTCGTAAAATATCAATTGCGTTGGTGGTTGCTGTGTTACAAGCAACCACAATAATTTTTGCTCCTTTTGCAATAAGGAATTCTGTATTTGTAACACAGATGTCTATAATTTCTTGTTTTGACTTTTCTCCGTAGGGTGCATTTTTACTATCTGCAAAGTAAATAGTATTTTCATTAGGAAGTAGTTGGATAATTTCTTTCCATATAGAGGTGCCACCTACACCAGAATCAAAAACACCAATAGGATTGTTTTTCAATGTATTAGATTATAGATTAACTAAAACTTTGTATTTAATTGTGTATCTGTTTCTTGTTAAATCGTTTATTTGTTTAAACAGTTTAAGAATTAAACGACTTAACTTTTTAAAATATGCAAAGTTATATTTTAAAAACGATATAACTAAAATAATAAAAATGCATTGTAAACAAAATAGGCATTACTCTAAGAATAATGCCTATTTTATACGTGAATAAAATCAATTTATTTAATTCCTAATTTTGTTTTAATAGCAGCAGAAATATCTTCACCTTCAGCATAAATTAATGTTCTTGCATCTAAAACATACTGAATTCCTTTTTCTTTAGCGTATGCCTTAATTGCATCTTGTGCTTTTTTAACAATAGGAGCTAGCAATTCGTTTTGCTTTTTTTGTAACTCTTGTTGTGCTGCTTGTTGTAATTGTGCTATTTTACCTTGTTCTTGTTGTACTTCTGCAGCTCTTTGTTGGTTTTCTTGTGGTGTTTTCGATTTTTCTTCAGCGGTATATCTATCAAATTTTGCTTTTAAAGCAGTAGATGCCGCCTTAATTTCAGATTCATAGCTTTTACCTATTTTTTCCATATTAGCTTGCATCTGTTTTGCTTCTGGCATAGAAGCTACTACTTCGTCTAAATTAATATGTGCTACTTTTTGTGCTTGTGTAAAATGTGTGAATCCTAAAGCTATAATGGCAATTAATAAGGTTGTTTTTATTTGTCTCATTTGTTATTTATTTAATCGTTTTTTTCGTTCTTCTTCTCTCTTTAATCTTAATGCTTCTCTTTTCTTTCGTTGTTCCGCAATTCTTTTTTCTCTAGCTAATTTTGCTTCTGCTCTTTTAATAGCATCTTCTTCTTGTTTTATTTCTTTTTCAGATTTTTGAAGATATTTTAATACGAGTTCGCTAATATCGTAATTGTTGTTTGTATATAGCATAACAATTGACGAAGATTTTTCAAAAATCATATCGTATTTACGAAGTTTTGCAATGGTTTGAACAGCATTGTATACCAAATCTTGATAAGGTGTTACCAGTTGTTTACGCATATCAAACAATTTCCCTTCGGTTCCAAAATAAGTATTTTCTACTTTTGTAATTTCATCTTCAAATAATTTTATTTCTGTGGTACGTTCTGTTATTAAATCTTCGGTTAATAAAGGTTTTTCATTCAAAAACTCTTTTCGCATACCCTCTAACTTTAAATACATTTTATCCAAATTGGTTTTCCAAATGTCAGTTTCTGTATTTAACTTTTGTTGCGCGTTTGCATAAGACGGTATATTACTTAAAACATATTCAATATCCACAAAACCTATTCGTTGTAATTTGGTTGGTTTTTTCTGAGAAAATACCGTGAAACCACAAAAAAGCGAAACTAAAAATATTCTTTGAATGAACTTATATATGTACTTAGAAATAATCATGCCATTTTAAAATTGTTGTCCTATTATAAAGTGTGTATCCCACCCTGCTTTTCCTACCTGTCCAGGAATATTATCAAATCCATGTCCAAAATCAATACCTAAAAGCCCAAAGGCTGGCATAAATATACGAATTCCTAAACCAGCAGACTTTTTAATATCAAAAGGATTAAAGTTACTAAAATTTTCATAGGAATTCCCTGCCTCTACAAAACCTAAAGCATAAATTGAAGCTGCAGGTTTTAGTGTAATTGGATAACGAACTTCCATAGAAAACTTATCATAAGCAGTTGCTCCAACACTATTTCCTGTATTCCCAAATTGAGATAAAGATCCATTAGGATATCCTCTTAAACCTATTACTTCCCTACCGTCAAAACTGTTATTATTTAAACCATCTCCACCTACAAAGTAACGCTCAAAAGGAATTTCCCCTTTATCATCATTATAATTTCCTAAATAACCAAATTGAACATTGGTATATAATACAAACTTATCAACAAGAGCAGTATACCATTTTGCTTTTAAATTTATTTTATAGTATTCTAAGAGCTCCAACCTTTCGTTTGTAGAGTTGTATTCTTTATCAGAAAACAGAGAATAAGGAGGTGTAAATTTACCTTCTATGCTAAAAGTAGAACCATACCTTGGAAATATTAGACTAGGCCCTGCAGAGTTTCTTTGTAAAGTAATGTTATAAGACAAATTGTGTGAAACACCTTGATCATTATCAAATCTAATATTACTACCAAACTGAATGTTATCTACTCTAAAACGTCTATAGCTAATAGATTGTGATAATGAAAAATAATCATCCGGCCATTTTAATCGTTCTCCAATACCAATACTACCTCCAAAGATTCGTAACTGTCTATTCTCATCTACTCGGTTAGAGAATCGTCCTGTAGAGAAATTTCCGTTTTCTGTTCCAAATTGTACCTGGTTAAAGATTGAAAAAGTAAAAGATCTTGGTTTCTTACCTCCTAACCATGGTTCTGTAAAAGAAATATTACTAGATCTATTAAATCTACTTGCTTGTAATCTTAAGGCTAGTTGTTGTCCATCTCCTAAAGGCAAAGGTTTGTATTCTTCTTTTTTAAGAATATTTCTAATAGAAAAATTATTAAAAGAGAGTCCTAAAGTTCCAATAAAAGATCCTCCTCCAAAACCTCCTTGAAGTTCTATTTGACTAGATCCTTTTTCTTCTAAACTATATTCAATATCTACTGTTTTATCTGCGTAATTAGGTTTTAAGTCGGGTGTAATATTTTCTGCATTAAAAAACCCCATTTGACCTAATTCTCTAATGGAACGAATAATATTATCTTTACTGTATAAGTCTCCTGGTCGGGTTCTTAGTTCTCTAAAAATAACGTGATCATTTGTTTTTTCGTTTCCAATCACAGAAACATGTCCTATCGTTGCTTTTTCGTCTTCATGAATTCTAATTTCAACGGTAATAGAATCGTTTTCTACTTTTGTTTCTACTAAGTTGATTTGAGAAAAAAGAAAACCATTGTTTTGATACAGCGTAGAAATATCTTGTGAATCAGGTCCTCCATCACCTTTTACTCTTTCTTCAAGTGTTTGAGAATCATATACATCTCCTTTTTGAATTTTTAACAACCTTTGAAGATAGTCTGTTTTGTAACTTTCGTTTCCTAAAAATAAAATGTCTTTATAAAAGTATCTTTTACCTTCTTCTATACTTAAATGTAAATTAATGTTCTTTTTATTTCTACTGATACTATCGGTAATAATTCTAGCATCTCTAAACCCTTTACGTCTATATTTTTCAATTAAATTCTTTTTGTCTTCTTCAAAAGCATCTTCTACATACTTAGATCGTTTCCAAAATCTTCCCCAGAATTTTCTTTTAGTGTCTTTTAATGCTTTACGAATATCTTTATTTGCTAACTGTTTATTCCCTGCGGGAATAATTCTTTTAATTTTTACTAATTTCCCTTTATTTACTCTTACAATAGCATCTTTTTGATGTGCGTTTTTTGCATTGGTTTTTGTCGTAATTTTAACAGTAGCATTTAAATAACCTTTATCTACATAGTATTGTTTAATGTAATTTTCTGATGAGGTTATTAAATTTTCGGTAAGCATTTTACCGGTGGTTAATTCTGTATCTTTTTTAAACTTTTTGGCTTTAGAATTACTCACCCCCAAAAAAGTAATTTTATTAATTTGAGGCAATTCCTTAATAGCTATTTCTAAGTAAATAGCATTTCCATCTATTTTGGTTGCGTAAACTTCTACATCACTAAATTTATCAGATTTGTGAAGTTTTTTAATCGCACTCGTTAATTTATCTCCAGGTATTTTTATCTCTTGACCATTTTTTAAACCTGAAAATGAAATAACCGATTGTTCTGAGAATTGATTGGTACCTGTTACTGTAATTCCTCCTAAAATATATTTCTTAGGAGTATTAAAATCGGGTTGCGTACTCTGAGAAAATAGAAGATGGGTTACAAATAAAGTAAGTAAAAAAAGGTAATTATTAAATAGTTTGCTCATGTTCTCCTTCTAATTGTTCACTGGTTTTTCCAAACCTTCTTTCTCTATTTTGATATTCGTATATCGCTTTGTACAAATCCTCTCTTCTAAAATCAGGCCAAAGAGTGTTTGTAAAGTATAATTCTGCATAAGCAATTTGCCAAAGTAAGTAATTACTGATTCTTTGCTCACCACTGGTACGAATCATTAAATCTACATCGGGTAGATTGTAGGTGTATAAATGTTGTTGAATGGTAGTCTCATCAATAGCCTCAATTGCTAAAGATCCTTGCGTTACTTGTTCCGCTATTTTTTTAACACAATTGGTAATTTCTTCTCTACTACCGTAGCTTAAAGAAAATGTTAACGTAATTTTTGTGTTGTTTTTAGTAGCGTCAATTACATTGTTTAATGTTTGATACGCATTTTTAGGAAGGTCTGTAAGTCTACCAATGGCATTTACTTTTACTCCATTTTTCTGAAATTCTGGAACTTCTTTTTTAAGAGATTGTGTAAGTAAAGTCATTAAAGCGTCTACTTCTAACTTAGGTCTGTTCCAGTTTTCCGTAGAAAAAGCATATAATGTAACCGCTTTAGTTCCTACCTCAGAAGCCCCTATTACGGCTTCTCGTACAGATGTTAATGCGTTTCTATGGCCAAAAATTCTGGCCATTCCTTGTTTTTTTGCCCATCTACCATTACCATCCATAATAATAGCAATGTGTTTGGGTATTTTATTATCTTTAATTTGTTCTAACAAATTCATTTAGAATCTAGTTTGGTTTTTACTACCTCTAGGCCAACCAAAGGTGTAGTATAAAGAAACGCCAAGATAGTAATAAGCATCTAAAGTAGTTGTGTTTCTTTTAACGAAGTTAGCTTGTGCTGTTTCGTGAGCATTGTCTAATACATCTGTCAACGCTATTCTTGCTTTTGCTTCTACAGAGGCTATAAAGTTTTTAGCAACGGTTTTTTTATATCCAACACCAAAAGGCAGTGCTAGTGTAAATTTTTTATCAGTTCCATTGTCAAAAGACAAACCAGCAACTTCAAAAATAACATAAGGAGTTCCTTTTCTAAAGTTTCCTGCTCGTACTAAATTGTATTTGGTAAAACTAAAATCGATCCCTGCAGATATCTCTGTAAATTTACTTGTATTTGTATTTAAATGATTTGCTGCAATACGGTATGCAATTCTAGGGTGCATATTCTTTTTAATGACAAATCCGAAGTTAGGTCTTAATACGGAAAAGGAACTATTATCCTCTCCTACAATTTGCCCTAAATTATACGAAACTCCCGCTTCGTAAACTTGAGAAAAACTAAGACTAGAAAATAAGATAACGATAATGTAAGATAACTTTCTCATACTCATTATTAAAGCTTGGCAAATATATTAAACAAAGATTAAATTTACTCTTTTAATAACTAAGAATCCTTTTTAATTATTGTTTAGAACCAAATTTGTTTCTTGTATCCTGTCCCCAAAGCAACTTATCTCTTAACGTATTTATAAAATCTTGATCCTTTAAGGTGATGATTTTTGCCGTAAAATGGGCTTTGGTTACTTTAAGTTCTGTTTCTACCTTCATGGTGGTAACACTCGAGTCTAAAGAGGCTAAAAATTGATCTTCTCTTTTTAACACTTTTAATCGAATAGAGGTATTGTCAGAAATCACAATAGGTCTTGCACTTAAATTGTGCGGAGCTACGGGCGTAATTAAAAAGTTATTCGTATTGGGCATCATTACGGGACCTTGGCAACTTAAAGAATACCCTGTAGATCCTGTAGGTGTAGATATAATTAAACCATCTGCCCAATAAGTAGTTAAATATTCATTATTAAGGTAAGCATCTACCCCAATCATAGAGGTAGTATCTTTTTTAGCGATGGTTAAGTCATTTAACGCATAACCTAAATCTTTAAATGTAGTACTATCTTCGTTACTTTCTACTTTTAGCATTACACGTTCATCAATTGTATATTCGCTGTTTAAAAAAGAAGTAATAGCTTCTGTAATTTCTGTTTTTTGTACAGTCGCTAAAAAACCTAATCGTCCTAAATTAATTCCTAAAATAGGAATGTTTAAGTGCTCTATTTGGTTAAATGCTCTTAATATCGTACCATCTCCACCCAACGTAATTAAAGCATCAAAAGAACTGTCTAATTCTGTACTGCCATCATACGTGGCTAAGGTATCTGTAAAAGTTAATCCTGTTTTTTGCACGGACAAAGCATAGTTTTTATAAATAAAAATAGAAGCTTTCGCTTTGTTAAGAGTGTTAATTAATGTAGAAAGATATTCTTCGTGTTCATCTTTATATACTTGTCCAAAAATGGCAACTTTTTTCATGAGACCTATTTATTATAAACAACAAAGTTAAATGTTTAAATATTTAATAAAGTATTCTGATCGTTTTTTTAGATCTTCTAAGTAAGAATCTTCTGTTAATTGATTAAGAATTGTATAATCGTATCGTCTAAAAGATTGCACCAATTCATTAATGTTTACCGATTTTACTTTAAGCATTATTTGCGTTTTTTCTTCTGTTTGATGAAATACAAAACAGCCTAATACAGCATTGTTGTTAGCTTCTACAATTTGACAAATTTCTGACATGGCGTATTCTGTGGTCTTCTTTTCTAAAAGAATACTGTTTCCTTCGGAATTTAAAAAAGGAGTATCCGCAAAACAATCTAACAAATCATTTACATCCAAATACCCCATATATTGTTGTTGCTGATTTACAACAGGAAGTATGTTGGTGTTATGAATGGCAAAGTTTGAAAACAATTCTAACAAAGTATCGTCTTCTTTGGCAAAAAACACACTTTGTAAATAAGGCAATTCATCTAATATTTTCGTGTGATCGTCTATACACAACACATCTTCTTTGGCAACGTTACCCATCAACTTTTTATTTTTAACTACTGGCAAATGCGTGTAATTAATCTCATTAAACAAATGAATAATTTGTAATACAGTATTGTTGGGTTTTACCGAAATATGATCGGTAGAAATATAATCTCTTAGTTCCATAACTTTCAAATTAACAAAATTTCTTAATTGGTATCTCTATTTTAAATATTTTTGCCATTATAAAAATACAGAATATGGCGGTATTAAGCGTTAATGTTAATAAAATAGCAACATTAAGAAATTCAAGAGGAGGAGATGTGCCTAATTTGGTACAGGTAGCAAAGGATATAGAAGAGTTTGGAGGGCAGGGAATTACCATTCATCCTAGGCCAGACGAACGTCATATCCGTTATCAAGATGCATTTGATTTAAAAGAAAACATTCATACCGAATTAAATATAGAAGGGAATCCGATTCCTAAATTTAAAAAATTAGTGCTAGACACGTTACCTGCTCAAGTTACGTTAGTTCCCGATGGTGTAGACAATATTACTTCGGATGCAGGTTGGGATACGCTAACACATCAAGAATTTCTAAAAGATGTAATTGCTGAATTTAAAGAAGCAGGTATCAGGACTTCTATATTTATCGATACTGGAAATCCTGCGTTAATAGAGGCTGCAGCGACCACAGGAGCAGATAGAGTAGAATTGTATACCGAGAAATATGCGGTAGCATACGGAAAAGGAAATACAGATATCATTACAGAATATGTAGAAGCCGCAACCTTAGCAAAACAACTAGGTATGGGAATTAATGCAGGACACGATTTAAGCCTAAAAAACATTAATTTCTTTGCAAAAAACATCCCTTTTTTAGACGAAGTATCTATAGGACATGCCTTAATATCAGAAGCCTTGTATTATGGACTTCAGAATGTAGTAAGCATGTATTTGTATAAATTACAAGACATACATTAATGGAACTATTACACAGTAAAATTATAGGATCGGGATTTCCATTCATTATTCTTCATGGATATTTTGGAATGGGAGACAACTGGAAATCTCATGCCAATAAATTGTCAGAAGATTTTGAAGTTCATATTGTAGACCAACGTAACCATGGTCGTAGTTTTCATACAGATGAGTTTAGCTATGAGCTGATGGCAGAAGATTTAAAAAATTATTTTGATACTAAAGAAATAGATAAAGCCATTGTTTTAGGACATTCTATGGGTGGTAAAACAGCCATGCTGTTTGCTGTACAATATCCAGAACTGGTTGAAAAACTAGTGGTGGCAGATATTGCTCCTAAATATTATGCACCTCATCATCAGGTTATTATTAATGCTTTAAACCGTGTAGACTTTTCTACGTTAAAACTAAGAACAGAAGCAGATGCTATTTTAAAACAAACCATTCCAGAAGAAGGAATTCGTCAGTTTTTATTAAAAAACGTATATCGAAAAACCAAAACCGAAATGGCTTTTCGATTTAATTTAGAAAGCTTAACCAAAAACAATCCAGAAGTAGGGCAAGCATTGCCTTCTTTTACTACTTATGATGGAGAAACATTGTTTTTAAAAGGAGAAAAATCAAATTACATTACAGAGAACGATTTGGGCTTAATTAAAGCACATTTTGAAAAAGCAGAAATACAAACCATTTCTAAGGCAGGACATTGGCTGCATGCAGAAAACCCATCAGCGTTTTACGAGAAGTTGATTACGTTTGTAAAATAACCAGCTTGTGTTTTAAATGTGTTGAACAACAATTGATTATAGCTTTTGTTGCTTAACAAAAAAATCGTATTTTTGCACCCAATTTTTTAGAGATTTTAAATAAAATAGTCAAAAATGAACATTACTAAAGAAAATATCGATGCATTAAATGCAGTAGTTAAAGTTGATATTACAGCAGAGGATTATCAAGACAAAGTTACTTCTGTATTAAAAGATTATCGTAAAAAGGCAAATATTCCAGGTTTTAGACAAGGACAAGTGCCAATGGGATTGGTGAAGAAGCAGTACGGAAAATCTGTAATGGTTGACGAAGTAAATAAATTATTACAAGAATCTTTAAATAATTATTTAACAGAAGAAAAATTAGATATTTTAGGAAATCCATTACCTAAAGTAGATGAAAACTTTAACTGGGATACTGAGAATTTTTCTTTTGAGTTTGAATTAGGATTAGCACCAGAGTTTAGTGTAGATTTAGGAAAAAGCAAGGTAACTAAATTTAACATTGTTGCTAAAGACGATTTAATTGATAAAGAAGTAGAAAACTTACAAACTCGTTTAGGAAACAAAATAGATCAAGAAGAAGTTGCAGAAAATTCTTCTATTGAAGGTACGTTTAAAAACGAAGAAGAAGGAATTGACTCAAAAGCAATTGTTACTTTAGAAGATATTAAAGGAAAGTTAAACGCTAAAAGCTTTGTAGGTTCTAAAGTAGGTGATGTTTTAGAATTAAAAACAAAAAACTTATTTAATGAACAGGCTAAATTAGCTCAATCATTAGGATTAGAAGCTGACAAAGCAGAAGGTTTAGAAATTTCTATAACATTTACCGTTGAGGCAATTAATTTTACAGAAGCTGCTGAAATTAATCAAGAGTTTTTTGACAAAATCTTTGGAGAAGGAGTTGTTTCTTCTGAAGAAGAGTTAAGAACTAAAATTAAAGAAGATGCAGAAGCACAATTTGCACAACAAGCAGATCAACACTTATTAAATGCAATTACAGAAGATTTAATTGAAGGGACTTCTTTTGATTTACCAAAAGAGTTTTTAATTAAATGGTTAAAAACTGCTGGAGAAAAAGCATTAACACAAGAAGAAGCTGCTGCTGAATACGAAAAATCAGAAAAAGGATTGCGTTACCAGTTAATAGAAGGTAAAGTAATGTCTGACAACGATGTTAAAGTTGACTTTCAAGAATTAAAAGATTATGCTATCGGATTCATTAAGCAACAAATGGCTCAGTACGGACAAAACAATCCTGAAGATAAAGAGTTAGAAGAAATTGCCATGAAGGTTTTACAAAACCAAGATGAAGCTAAAAGACTACAATCTCAGTTAATTAGCAGTAAAATGTTAAACTTATACAAAGAGAAAGTTTCTTTTAAAGAAAAAGAAGTTTCTTACGAAGAGTTTGTAAAAGAGGTTTATCAGTAAAACAAAACCATCATTACAAAACCACTTAAAGTTTTGTAAAAAGGGGATTCACTTTTATAAAGTGGATCCCCTTTTTTAATTCAATTAGTTGTATCGTTTTTAAATACCATATGCTTAGAATCAAAATGCTCGAACATAAATGAATACTTCCATTTTTATTTTAAACACACAATAGCTTTATATATATTATTTTTAAAGTAAAAAACAAGAACCTAATTCGGTACTTCCTTAAAATTAGACAATAACATTAAATTGATTTGTAAAAATTAGTCAATAGGTTTAAAAACAGCTCCTACACCATCTCTATAAACTGCTTTTTGCTTAGACAAACCAAATACCGTAGCAACCGCCATTTTGTTGTTTTTCTACAAAATAGTCTTTGCTAATTTTGTTAAGAACTCGTAATTATCCGTAACATTAATAGCTTTTACACTTCTGCCTGTTAAAAAGTAACGACTAGCCATATTCTTTGCAGTAAAGCTAGAAATTAACTTTAATTTTGGATAGTTTACAACAGCAACTGCGACCATTGCAAAAAAAATAAGAATACCAATCATTTTTAGGAATTTCATGAGAAACATGTTTCCTATTAAGATACTAATTTTTAACGGTTATCCATAGAAAAGAGTTTCAGGTCTTTTTTACGGTTTAGACTTAAAGAAGTACCTTTGTTTTAAAGATGTTAATTTATGATAGATATAGCACAAGTAAGAGCAGATTTCCCGATTCTTCAAGAAAAAGTAAACGGAAAGCCTTTGGTTTATTTTGATAATGGAGCTACCAGTCAAAAACCCAAAGTGGTGATAGATGCCATTGTAAATTATTATACAACGATTAATTCAAACGTACACAGAGGCGTACATACGTTGAGTCAATTAGCTACCGATGCTTTTGAAGAAACTAGACGTAAATTAAAATCGCATTTTAATCCTAAGCACGAACACGAAATTATATTTACTCGTGGTACTACAGAGAGTATCAATTTAGTGGCTACTTGTTTAACCAATTTGGTAAAAAGTACGGATGAAATTATAATTTCTGCCTTAGAACATCATTCTAACATTGTACCTTGGCAAATGTTGTGTGAGCGAACCGGAGCTACACTAAAAGTGATCCCTATGAACGATGCTGGGGAATTAAAAATGGAGGTCTATGATGAATTGCTTTCTGAGAACACAAAAATAGTAGCAGTGAATCATATTTCTAATGCCTTGGGAACCATAAATCCGGTAGAAGAAATTATAGAAAAAGCACACAAAGTAGGAGCTTGGGTATTAATTGACGGAGCACAATCTTGTCCGCACATGGCTATTGATTTACAAGCTTTGGATTGTGACTTTTTTACCTGTTCTGCACATAAGATGTTAGGGCCTACTGGGATAGGTTTTTTATATGGAAAAGAAACTATTTTAAATCAACTACCCCCTTACCACGGAGGTGGAGAAATGATTAAAGATTGTTCTTTTGACAAAACTACCTACGCAGAGTTGCCACATAAGTTTGAAGCAGGTACACCTAATATTGCAGATGTAATTGCTTTTGGTACTGCCATCGACTACCTCAATCAAATAGGATTAAGTGCTATAGAGGCTTATGAACATGAGTTATTAACATACGGAACACAAGAGTTAATTAAAATCCCAGGGTTAAAAATAATTGGAACTGCTAAAAACAAAGCAAGCGTTATTTCTTTTAATATAGATAACATTCACCCTTTTGATATTGGAACTATTGTAGATAAATTAGGAATTGCAGTAAGAACAGGTCACCATTGTACACAACCCATTATGAATCGTTTTAGCATACCCGGTACTATTAGAGCTTCTTTTGCATTTTACAATACCAAAGAAGAAATAGATCGTTTGGTAGCTGCATTACAAAGAGCGGTAACTATGTTATCATAAAGCGTATATTTGCATGCTAAAAACAGACAAAAAGAAGTTAATTACCCTTTTTTGTAGCAACACTATTTTTAATATCTAATTTTACATATTTTAAAAAGTTGAGTTGTTTAAACAAAAAACAGATGTACAATTAAATACTTCGTGGTTAATTATACATGGTATAAAAAGAGGTGTTTTTTTTGACTAGAAGGTCCATAAATTTTAGAGTATGAATTCAGAAGAGTTAAAGCAGAAAATAGAAAATAAAGAAGGAGGATATTTATTTTATGGATTAACCCCTCCCAAACATTCTACAGATAAAGATAAAATTGCAGGAATTGCACAAAGACAAAAAGAACGTTTAAAAGGGTTAGATATTGATGGATTGGTATTGTATGATATTCAAGACGAATCGTCTAGAAATAACAGTCCACGTCCTTTTCCTTTTATGTCTACTTGGGCTCCAGATGAGTATGCAAGTACTCATTTACAAGACTTAGATATTCCTAAAATTATTTACAAAAGCGTTGGTAAGTTTACAGAAAGTAGTTTAAAAGAATGGTTAATTACAAATGAAAATAAAATAGATTTAACTGTTTTTGTAGGATCTCCATCTAAAAAACAAGAGGTTTCTATTTCTTTACAAGAAGCTTATAAAATAAAAGCGGCCTCTAGTTCTAGTATTAAAATAGGAGGTGTTACCATTCCAGAACGTCATTTTGTAAAAGGAGATGAACATTTACGTTTGTCTAATAAAATACAACACGGATGTTCTTTTTTCATCTCTCAATGTGTTTATAATCTAGACAATGCAAAAGACATGTTGTCGGATTATTATTTTTATACCCAAGAAAAAGGAATCAAACCTATGCCTATTATTTTTACCTTAACTCCTATTGGTTCTTTAAAAACATTAGAGTTTACCAAATGGTTGGGGATCGATATTCAGAAATGGTTAGAAAATGAATTAAAAGTGTCTAAAGACATTTTAAATGCATCTATGGGAATTTGTAAATACATTGCTAATGATTTAATTGGTTTTGCAGCAGAAAAAAATATGCCTATCGGATTTAATATAGAATCTGTAGCCATTAGAAAAGCAGAGATAGATGCTTCTATTGATTTGGTAAAATCAATTAAAAAAATGATGTCTAAATAGTCCATTATTAAAATCTATTTGTTGAATACATTGTTTGTTGAAATAGTTTTTTGTAAAAAATTACACTAAAGCAACTTAGATGTTTAAAATTCAGATACAATAAGTTAAATAAATCGTATTTATATTGTAATAAATACAACCTATAAATCGTTATTAGTTCGTAAATTAAGAAAATTGACAAAGTATAAATTTTATATCAAGAGTAGCTGTCTTATCATAGGGCTGTTTTTTCAGTTTACTACTGCACAAATTAACGACCTTGTTAAATTAGATTATAGTAATTTAAGTTCTGAGGATTCTAAATTCACGTTTTCTAGAACAAGACTTGCTCTTAATTATCCGTTTAAATTAAACGAAAAAGATTATCTAATATCAGGAGTTAATTATAGTAGAATTGATGCGGACATCAATATAGAAGGACTCTCGGATAATTTTACCTCTGACAAAACAGAATTTAGGCAGTACGAATTAAACGTGGCTTACATTCATACAGTAAATAAAAACAAAAAGTTTATTGTTCAATTTACACCCGGTTTAAGTTCTAATTTTACGCAAAAGAAAATATTAAATAAAGATATTGTTTTTACCGTAGGAGCTGGAATTTTAATAGACAAACGAAAAGAGGCTATAGACAAACCTTATCGTTTAATTTTAGGAGCTACTTTTTCTGGAACTAGCGGTGTCTCGTTTCCTTTACCCTTTGTTAGCTATTACAGAAAGCTATCTGAACACTGGGAGTACAATTTAGGGATTCCTAAAACCAACTATAAATATACCTTTCAAAACGGAAAATCAAAGTTAATCTTTTTAACACGTTTAGAAGGATTTAACTCTCATATTCAAGA